>JAVBPD010000152.1:0-17199 GCA_031549885.1 Clostridiaceae bacterium | reverse complement strand
TAAATTGGTATGGAATAAAAGGATAAACATCTATAAACTCATTTTCATCTTTATATAATTTCTTTTCAGGTGTATCAGGAGAAAAAGTTAAAAGGTTTTTAATTATTGCATTTTTATCATTATATAAAAGCTTTAACTTATCCTTAGCAATATCAGTCTTTTCAAGAAGCCTCTTTTTAATAACCTCATCAACATTTGCTGATGATAAAGAAAGTTTTGTATCAAATCGTCCAATTATCTTTGAAAAATTATCTCTGTTAATAGCTTTTGCAACAGAATCAATATCTTGCTGACTTGTAGCTATAACCCATGCTTTTCCATTGCACTCATTTCCTAAATTTTCAACAACTGTTTGCAAATTTAACATTAAGTTATTGTCATTGCCTATATATTGACCAATTTCATCGCATAAAAAAATAACGTGATGATTATCACCTTTCTTTTTAATATAATCATTTACTTTTTTTGCAAATTGCTCAATGTTTAAAGAGTAATCCTTTTCTGCCCTTTCAAACCAAGATTTAGCAGATTCCTCTCTCATCTTTGTGGTTTTAGAAAGAGCTTCAATTATGCTATCCTCTTCAAAATAAAAATTTTCTCTTCCTTCTATCCAGCAAAGCCCACTTATTTCTTTAAATTTTTCTTTAAAATCCTCATAGACCCCTTCTTTAACCATCTGCCTTTCAAGTTCTGCAATCCATGGCATACTTGCACAAAACCCTTGCATTTCGTTAAATACTTTCATAAATACATTCACAATTGCATCTTTTTTTGATTTTGAATCTGAATCAGCTTTAGCATCTATATTAAATAAAATTACATCTGCACTAATACTATTTGCATCTTCCATATTTAAAAGAAGTTTCTCATCTTTTAATTTACTTTTAAAATAATCCACTGCCCTTTGCTCATTGTATAAATCATTTGACAATAAATAAGACAATATTTTCAAAAAGTGAGATTTACCACTTCCAAAAAAACCAGATATCCAAACTCCTATTTTATCTGTTGGAGAGTTAATGGCCTTTTTATAGTTTTCAAAAAAATTATCAAAATGCTTTTTTAATTCCTTTGTGATAACATACTCTTCAAGCTCATTTTTTATTATTTCCTTAGAATCTTGACCTATTTTAACTACACCTTGTATATTTCTATTTATATCCTTTTTAAACAAATCATTTATCTTCAAACTAAAAACGCTCCTATCTCTCAATAAGTTTAAATGCACGATAATAATTGTCATCTGTTATTTCAGAAAATAGCTTTAACTCATTTTCATATATTCCTGGAAAAAACATTATAAGTGGTGTTTTATCTATTTTGCTATGTAAATTATTTAATATAGAATGAGATCTTATAAATGGCCATGCCTTTCCAACGCCAGTTAAAAAAATCATACTGGTTTTTTCATTTATATTTTCTATAATTTTTTTAATTATCATATCGTCAGATAAAGTTAATCTCATAGCTTTTTTAATAGGATTTATAATTGATATACTTTTTTTATCTTTCTCCATCTGAAAAACCTTGTCTAAATATTTTTTTTCTTTAAGTATATCTATCATGATTTTATAAAGATCAATTTCTAATATATTTATATGGCTGTATTCATCATGAATGGCTTTTTTTAAATACAAAATATATTCACGAACAGCCATCTCGTCTTCTGGATCATAATCAAAAATATGAAAATTTATTTCATTTGCAAGTCCTCTTCCATGTAGAAATTCTTCTTTTGTAATTTTTGGTTTTATTAAATCCAACCTTCTATTTAAATTCAATCAAGACTACCTCTTTCTTTTCTACGATAATAGCATAGCTTCAATGTACATATTATTATTTTTATCATTTTTAATATAGGCTAAGACAATATCATCACATATTGGTTTTATTATTTTAAGATCCTTCTTTTTTCTTTGGCATAAGTTAGCTTGACACAATATGGTCTTATATGTAGATATAATTTTTTTTATATTGTTTTCGCTCCACTTGCTTATTTGAACACTTTGATTTGATTTATTTTCAAAAAAAATTATAAAATCTTTGCTTTCAATATTAAATTGTTTTAAAAGAAATTTATCCTTATATACTTCCCACATAAATTCAAATAACAATTTATCAGTTTTTATAAGCGCTAAAAACACTATTAGTTTAGCGGTATCATCATGATAGCTTGCTAAAATATTTATTAAATCATTATTTAAATTATTTAATCTTTGAATTATTATAAGTGGAACTCTTCTTCTTCTCTTTTCATTTTCAAGCTGAAAAATATTATTATTAATAGATAGTTCTAAAATATCTTCATAGCTTTTCCCTTCACATAAAAGTTTTGCAAACTTTTTAGTTTCCAAAAATAAAAATGAAAAACTGTTTATTGAAGAAGAATATTTTAGGCTTTTTAAAACATTTTGCTTACTTTTTTTTTCACTTTTATTCACAATTTCCATCTCCATTTATAAGTCTCCCATCTTATGTTGTATGTTAATTATACAATATTCACTTGTTAATTTACTCATTTTTCTGATAATTTATGTAATAATAGCTTTAATAGTTAAAAAAACTGACATCTCTTAAGACATCAGTTTTATGTATTTTTATTTAAGTGTAAATTCTGCTGTTAATTCTTTACCATCAATATTCTTTACAACTCTGTATTTACCAGCTACATATTTATATTGATCTTGATAAAGATTAATTGTTTCTGTTTTTGTTTCTCCTGGTTTTAATATTAAATAAATAGCTATAACAGCAAACTCAAGTGGCACTTTTTGCCATGACTTCCCATTAAAATATTCAATACTATAATCATATCCATATCCACTTTCTTTTGTGGTGCCATTTTTAATGATTACTTTTATAGATTGACTGTTAACAGGATAACTGCTTTTATCTGCAGTCATAGTTATTGAATTTGCTTGTTGTACAGCTGTTAAAGTAAATTCTGCAATATTATCGCCATTTTTAATGCGATATTTTCCAGGTTGATATTTGTATTGATCTTGAAAAAGTGAAAAAGCTTCTGTTCTTGACTGCCCTGGCTTAAGGGTTTTATAAATCATATTTACTGAAAAGTCAAGTGGTACTTTAACCCATGTATTTCCTTTAAGAAATTCAATTGTATAAAGTAATCCATAGCCACTATCTTTTTTAGTGTTATTTTTAAATATTACATTTATAGAATTAGCAGTAACAGGATAACTGCTTTTCTCAGCAACCATAGTTAGTTTCCCCTCAGTATTTGCAGGTGCTAATTGAATATTAAATGTTTTAAGCATCTTATTGTTACTAATGGTAAAAGATTGGGTGAAAGCTTTATAACCTACATAATTAACTGTTATAGAATATCTTGATGCAGGTACATTTATTTTATATATACCTGAAGCATTAGTCTTTGCAGTATAAGTCTTTCCTTTATTGTTCTTATAAGCTACAGTAACACCTGATATTGGAGAACCAGTATTTTTATTTGTAACTTTTCCAGATACCAATTGAACTTGTTGTGCCAAAGAAGCAGTTACAGCACTATCACTTACACTACTAGACGCATAAGTTTCTTTTGAATTAAAACCTAAAAAAGTACTTAAAGACAAAACAGTTACAATTAAAGCAACAAACTTTTTATTCTTCAATTATATTGCCTCCCTGTATTTTAAAAATTTTGTATAACCATATTAATTGTTGTTTCAATATTTTATGCATTATATTAAGTATACCATATAAATATATATTATTCTAGATAAATGGTTAATGTGTAATTTATTTAAAATTATTGTAAAAATTTATCTTATCTTTTTATCATAATTATAACTTCAAAAAATACCTCTTAAATGTTTTTTAATATTAAAGCCTCAGCACATTTAATGCCATCTACAGCTGCAGACATAATTCCACCAGCATACCCTGCACCTTCTCCACAAGGATATATTCCTAAAACATTTGATAAAAAGCTTTCAGGATTTCTCTTTATGGTTATTGGAGATGAACTCCTGCTTTCAACAGCTGTAAGTACAGCATCATATGATGCAAAACCATTTAACTTTTTATTAATCTCTAAAATTCCTTCTTTTAAGCTATCAACTAAAAAATCATCAAAAATTTCCCTAAGATCAGATCCTTTAACTCCCAATGCATAACTAGGAACTACCTTTCCAAAGTTTAAAGTTTTCCTATCGCATAAAAAATCTCCTACAAGCTGAGCTGGAGCCTTATAAGCTCCACCACCTGATAAAAAAGCTTTTTCTTCTAATTTTCTTTGAAAATCTATTCCTGATAAAGGTGAATTTTTCATAAAATCATCAGGATTAACAGAAACTAAAAGTGCACTATTTGCATTTTCTAAATCCCTTTTATAATAGCTCATTCCATTTGTTACAAGCCTATTTTTCTCAGAGGAAGCCGCAACCACAACTCCTCCAGGGCACATGCAAAATGTAAAAACTCCTCTATTATTTTTTACATGAGCGCTAAGTTTATAATCAGCAGAAGGTAAATCTTTAGCAAACTTTCCATATTGAGTTTCGTTTATAAACTTTTGATTATGTTCAATTCTCACTCCTACAGCAAATGGCTTTGGCTCAATAATAACGCCATTTTCATAAAGCATAAAACTAGTGTCTCTAGCGCTATGGCCTAGCGCTAAAATTAAATTTTTCGTTTCTAAACAATAATTCCCATGGTTAGTTTCCACTAAGATGGAAACTAGCCTTTTATTTTCTTCATTAAATCCAATAAATTTGTTTTCAAACCTAAATTCTCCGCCTAAACTAATAATCTTTTCTCTCATATTTTTAACAACAAGGATCAATTTATCAGTTCCAATATGAGGCTTTGATGAATACCTTATTTCGCAAGGTGCTCCTGCTTTTAAAAATTCATCTATAACTTTAACCATTCTAGGATCTTTAACGCCAGTATTTAACTTACCATCTGAAAAAGTTCCAGCTCCACCTTCTCCAAATTGTACATTTGATTTTTCATTTAACACCCCTGTTTTCCAAAAAAGATGTACATCTTTTAAACGGCTATCTACATCTTTTCCCTGCTCTACAATAATAGGACAAAGACCTGCTTCTGCTAAAATTATTCCTGCAAAAATTCCAGCTGGCCCACTTCCAACTATTACAGGAGGATTTTTTAAGGCTTTTTCACATTTTATATCTTTATAAGTGACTATGTTTGTTAAACACACATCTTTTATATTTAAATATTTATTTTCCTCATTTATTTCAATGTTCACAGAATAAACATATTTTACTTGATCCTTTTTTCTAGCGTCTATGGATTTTTTAAAAATGCTAAAGGTTTTAAAGTCCTCTGTTGATGCTTTTAACACTGTAGCCGCCTTCATCTTTAAATCATTTAAAGTATGATTAACATCTACTTTAATATTGCTTATTGTAATCATTAATTTCCCCTAAATTAGTTTACAACATTTATAGGGTTGCCATCTATAAATGCTCTTAAATTTTCTACTGAAATTTTTATAAGTCTTTCCCTTGCTTCTTTTGCTACCCAAGCCATGTGAGGTGTTATTAACATGTTTTTAGCACTTAAAAGAGGGTTATCTGTTTTGATTGGCTCAATAGAAACCACATCTGATGCTGCATAAAATATTTTATCATCATTTAATGCATCTCTTAAATCTTCTTCTAAAATAAGGTCTCCTCTTGAAGTATTGATTAAAATAACAGATTTTTTCATCTTTTTAATAGAATCTTTGTTTATCATATGTTTTGTATCTTTAGTTAGTGGGCAGTGAAGGGAAATTACATCTGATTTTTCATATAATTCATCAAGAGATACTGCCTTGCATTTATCACTTTCAAGTTCTTTATGTTCATTTGAAGAATAAAAAATCACATTCATGCCAAAGGCCATGGCTATGTTTGATACAGCTTGACCTATGCGCCCAAAACCAATTATACCAAATGTTTTCCCTGAAATTTCAATTACAGTATGGTTCCAGTAGCTATAGTAAAGGCTTTTAGCCCATTTACCATCAAAAACAGATTTAGAATGGTCGTAAACATGGTTTGATATTTCAAGTAAAAGTGCAAAAACATGTTGGGCTACTGCATATGTCCCATAGGAAGGCGTATTGCACACATCTATATTTCTTAACCTGCATGCTTTAACATCCACATTATTATACCCTGTAGATAAAACCCCTATAAACTTTAAGTTATGGCATTCATTTAAAGTCTTTTCTGTAATGGGCAATTTGTTGACAAATACATATTCTGCATCCTTTATCCTTTCCACAACTTCGTTTTCAGAAGTTCTATCATATATTTCAACTTCTCCAAATTCCTTAAAACAGTTCCAACTTAAGTCTCCTGGATTAATTGCATAACTTTCTAAAATAACTATTTTTTTTATAATAATCCCTCCCTGTAAAGATTTAATATGAATGTAAGATAACATATAGCAGTTGTATTTTCAATACATGATCTAATTTTATAAGCTTTAAAAAATTAATTGAATAAAAATTACACTAAAATTTATATTTATTTAAAATATAATTTTTAGTGTAATTTATATATAAATATTAGATGAGGTAGATAGTTTTGGGCAATTTTAAAACAGTTATTTTTAATAATTTATTAGTCTACTCTTTTATTACTTACTAAAAATAAGGATGATAATATAAAATAAAACTAATATGAGCTATCTCATCTAATAATTTAAACTATTAAACCATTAATAATCTTATTCTATCACTAAAATAAAATTAAGCTTTTAAAAAATCATATTAGGTCAAATAATAGTCATAAAATCCTTAATTTTAAACTAATTTCTATTTTTTCAAATTTTTATAGAGAAAATATCATATTTCATAGTGTACCTTATTTACCCCACTAATAATCCAAAGCTTCTGCATAAAGCAGAAAGGCCACCTTCATGACCACATCCAACATCTTTAAAATTCCAATCACCATTATAGTTATATATTTCACATATAACTATGGCAGTTTCACTGGAAAAACCTTCTGATAGATCATATTTTAACAATTCGTTATCTGTAGTTTCATCAATAAATCTAACATATGCATTTGAAATTTTCCCAAAATTTTGTGATCTTTCTTTAGCATTAAAAATAGTAACTGTTATAGCGATTCTTTTAATATTTTCTGGCATTCTAGAAAAATCGATTTTTATTTGTTCCTTATTGCCTTCACCTGTTCTATTATCACCAATATAAATTACGGATTTTGAATTATTGCTTAAATTATTATAAAATACAAAATCTTCCTTTTCTTTAACTATTCCATGTTCATTGCATAAAAATGCAGAGATATCCAAATCAAATTCACTACCACACCTATTTATATCCCAACTAAGTTCAACTATTACCTTGTTCATTTTATTACCTCTTATTAATTTTTATATGTATTCATTATGATTTTTCTAATAAGGTCAAGTGGAATTATAGTAAATACTAATAAAATAATTGTAAGCCACTCTTTGCCATTTAAAGCAGCAGTTCTTAATATGCTTCCACCAATATAAGTCATAATCACTTGCACTACAAATATAAGAACCATAATGCTAATGAAGTTCTTATTTTCAAATATGTGCTCAAACAAATTTAAGCTCTCTGTTCTTGCATTAAACGCATTAAATATTGCAGTTAATATAAAAAATGTAAAATATCCTGTATAAACATAAATATCTCCAGGAACCTGTCTAAAGTTTTGTCTGTAAATATTAGTAAAAAGAAATATTAAACTTAAAGCAGTGACAAAAGCTCCACAAATCAATATTTCACTTAGCATTTCCTTGCTAACTATATTTTCATCTCTTCTTTTAGGTTTTTCCCTCATAAACCTTCTAAGAGCAGGCTCACCACCAAAGGCAATAGCCGCAAGAGTATCCATAACTAAGTTTACCCAAAGCATTTGAGTTATGCTTAAAGGCTGAAAAATCCCAAGAAGTGGTCCAAGAAACGATATTCCTACAGCAGACACGTTTATGGTAAGTTGAAATGTTATGAATTTTCTTATGCTAGTATATATAGTTCTTCCATAAAGTATAGCCTTTTCAACGGATAAAAAATTATCATCTAAAATAACAATATCACTTGCTTCTTTAGCAACCTCAGTTCCACTTCCCATTGCAAATCCCACATCAGATTTTTTAAGGGCTGGTGAATCATTTACTCCATCACCAGTCATGCCAACAACTAAATTCATCTCTTGAGCTATTTTAACAAATCTAGATTTATCCTCAGGAAGCGCTCTTGCTACAACTTTCAATCTTGGTAATATTTCTTTTAACTTTTCATCTGATAATTTTCCAGCCTCATCAGAAGTGAGCACTATATCTTTATCAGATGTTATAAGTCCAGCTTCTCTTGCTATAGATACAGCAGTTTCTTTTCTATCCCCTGTTATCATAACAACTTGAACTCCAGCCTTATTAACTTCTTTAATGGCAAGCCTTGATTCTTTTCTAATTTCATCCCTAAGTCCTATTATACCAACTAAAATATAGTTTTCATCTGGCAACTTGTTTTCTTTAATCTCTTTTTCACAAGTTGCAAATGCAAGAACTCTTATAGATCTTTTAGAATATTCTGCAATCATTTGATCTATTCTATACTTATTTTTTAAAAGAGTTTTTTTACCATTTTCATCGTAGCAATATTTGCAATGCTTTAATATCTTTTCAGGAGCTCCTTTTATAAGGGTTAAGCTTACTTTTCCAGTTATTTGAACTGCTGATAATTTTATTTCACTATTAAAAGGTATATTGCATACTTTTACTATATCATAAGAAAAATTATCATATCCTATAAACTCTAATATTGCTCTCTCTGTTTGGTTGCCGCCTACTATTTTTCTACCCTCACCTTTACCTGTAATAAAAGCTCCAGTATTTAAAACAGCAGATATCCTAAACATATTTTTAATACTAGAATTTATATCATTAAATTTTCTATATTCATTTAAATTGCCATCCATAAAAACTGCAACTTCAAGTTTTCCTTTTGTAATGGTACCTGTTTTATCAGAAAATAAAATATTTAAACTCCCTGCTGTTTCAATTCCTGCAATCTTCCTAACAAGCACATTGTCATTTAACATTTTTCTCATATTTAAAGATGAAACGATAGCAATCATAAGGGGTAGCCCTTCTGGTACAGCAACCACAATGATTATAATTGCTACAATTATAGCATTTAAAATATCCTGAAGTACACTTGGCCAGTTTAAAAAATATCCATTTATTAAATTATAATTAAAATAATTATCAATAAATATTGATTTAAACATAAGTGCTACAATTATTAAAGCTCCACCTGTATATCCAAACTTGCTTATTCTATCTGCAAGTTTTTTTAATTTTACTTTTAATGGACTATCTCTTTCTTTTACTTGAAGTTCTCTTGCAAGTTTTCCATATATAGTTTTATTTCCAACTGCAACTACTTCCATAATGGCTTCACCAGATACAACTACTGTGCCTTTAAATAATTTATATTTATTTAAAAAATCCACTGAGCTTGAAGTATCTATATAATTAGATGGACTAACTTCCTTAGATGTTTCTTTGCTTTCACCATTTAAAATAGATTGATCTACCTTTATATTTCCACTTACTAAAAAACCATCTGCAGGTATTTTATCTCCTGATTGCAATAAAATATTATCTAAAACAACTATATCCTCTATAGGTAATTCAATTAAACAATTGTTTCTATATACCTTACACTTTATTCTAGATGCTTCTTCTTGTAATTTTTGAAATGTAGCCTCATTTCTATACTCTGAAAATGTTGACATGAATGTTGCAATAAGCACAGCCATTATAATTCCCACAGCTTCATACCAATCAGCTTTTCCTAGTATTACAAATATTAAATCTACCCCTAAGGCTAAAAGCAAAATCTCTATTATTGGATCCTTAAAATTTTCAAAATATTTGTCCCAAAATGGTTCTGTTTCTTTATGTATCAATTGATTCATACCATATTTTTCTTTAGAAATTCTTGCTGCATCGTCAGTTAATCCATATTTTTTTTGCATGTACTACACTCCTTTAAATACAAAAAATAATTTTAAAAAACATTTATACTTATATGTATTTCATTAAATTGTTTTTATACCGATGCTATGTATAGACAAATATTTCTTTAAATAATATAATTCCATTATGGATTTAGTTTTAAAGACATCAATTTTTTTTAAAAGGATGTGAAATTTTGAGTCTTGATATTAATATTTATTTAAAAGAATCAAATGATATTTTAAATGATATTTTTAAAAGTGGTGAAGAAAGAGGAAGCTCTCTTAACAATATTTATGTTTATTTCTACCGCTACATCGGATTTAGTGATGAGAAAAGTTATATTGAAATTTTAAAAACTTTAAATAAAAAGCTTAAAGGTTTAGGCTCAAAATATATTAAATTTATAGACTTTATACCTGTAAATTCAAATACTGATTATGTTAATAAATCAATAAATGTATTAAAGGCACTTGATAAAAACATTTTTACTCAAGGAATAGAAAAATTAGATGCAGCAGGCCTTTTAAACTTTACAAATTATAAAGATATTAATTTAATTGCCAAAAGAGCATTAAAACAAGTATTATATTTATATTCTTCAAATGAAGAAACTATTAATATAAATATTGCTATAAATTTCATATGTAAAATATTACTGTGGTGCATGGATATTTTAAATACTACATTTATAATAAATAATAAAGTCATCCCTAAAATAGCATACTTTGGAAACATTAAAAAACACGAAATATATTTTTTGCTTTTAATGTCTCAGTGTGGGTGTGATGTTTTATTTATAAACAGCCTTTCAGATTGCAACTTTAACCTTATAGATAAAGATAATAAATATTCAAGAAAAATTGAGTTTATCAATAAAAGCTTTATTGATTTGGAGCCTATATTTAGTGAAGGACAAATCTTTAATTCTTTAAAACCAGATGAAGTTAATACTATGATAGATGTTAAAATTGAAAAAGAGCCTGCTTTAAAATCCTTATTAAGTAAAAACACTGCAGATCCTTTTAAAAATATTTTAAAACCCCTGTTTTCTAGAATAGAATTTGTAGCAAAACCCTCCCTTATTATACCTGTATATTTTTATTTATATTTAGGAATTGATGCAACAGATGAAGATTCCATTGCTGCATATAAAAATGAGCTTTTTAAATTTAATAATAATTTAAAGACAACAGATAATGGATATGTAAATTTTACATCATCTATTCCAATAAATAATTATTCAAACATATACAATAAATTACAAAATATAGAAAACAACCTTGCATTTGATCAAAATAGCATGGAAACTTTAATAAAAAGATTTATTGATTTAAATCTACTGCCAAACACTGCGGAACCTCTATTAGATAACGCTATTGTTAACAGCTATGTTAAAGCCTGCAGGCTTTATCTTAACGTAGAAGAAAACAACAATTTAACTAAAACAAAAAACTTCTTTATAAAGCTTTTAATTTGGATAGGAGAATATTTTCCAAAATTATATAAAAACTTAAATTTTAAGGAATGTCCAAAAATATTATTTTATGGAAACATAAATCTTCATGAGATTTTATTTTTAATTTTCTTTTCATCAATAGGCACTGACGTAATTTATATAAATCCAAATAATGAAAAACCCTTTGAATTTTCATTGTTTAAAGATATTCATGATTTATTTGTAGAAATTAAATTTAAAAATTCAATTAATATATTTGAATTCCCTAAATCTATACTGCCAATTAGGAAATCTACAGAAAATTATAAAGTTCAAAAAGAAGTGCAAAGTGTAATTTATGACAATAGCAATATACTTTTATTAAAGCCTTGGCAATTTGAAGATAAAATAGTTAGACAAGTAACATTAAAATCCACCTATGATGAAGTTAAACTTTTAATAAATGAGGAAGCAAAATTTCGTCCCGAATTCTCTTTTGACAATGAAAATATATATATTCCAAATTTCTTTGTTAAAGTTAAAGGAGTTCACGAAGATATAAATGAATATTGGTCAGATTTAAAAAGCTTTTTAAATTCCTCTAATTCTAGAAATGTATATTTTGTAGATAAGCTTCCCTTTACAAGAGTAGATATAGGAATAAATGAAAGTAATTTTAGCCATTTAGTTGATGGTAATAAAATAAATAAAAGTAGATTGTTTAAAGATAGATATTACAGATTTGGCTATTTAAAAACAGCACTTCAAAATTTAATTATTGATAAAATTAACTTTCTTATGAATTCAAGTCACATTTTTACTCAAGAAAATAATCCTCAATATGGATTAAAAATAGTTAAAACTTTGCTTAATTTATCCCCTCAAGTAATTAAAATGTTAGAATTATTTGATTTTCCATCTCTTGTTCCTAAACTAATCATATACCACAATAATAAAGATATGTTCTCAATCTATGATGCTATAACCATAGCATTATTAAATTCCTGTGGTATTGATATAGTAATATTTACTCCTACAAACTATAACGACATTGAACCTTTTATTAAAGATAGCTTATTTGACTCATACCAGCTTCCAAAGGTGAACTTTAACTTAAACTTCAATTCAAATGCAGTTTACTCTCAAGCAAAGAGATCTTTTTTCAAGAATCTTTTTAGATATATTTAAAATATAATATTAGCAAATGATAACTTACTCCAGTGCACCGGAGGCTTTAAAAGCATTAGGTGCACATTAATTTTTAATTTTAAAAAAGAAAGGAGACGCTGCGTTTCTCCACATATTTAAAAATAGCGGTACCCCGCAGCAATAGTTATTTGATGAAAGAGTATATGGAAAACATAAAAAACTTTGACTTAAATAAGGAAGTTAATTCCATAGAAGAAAGCTTAAATTTATCTTCAGAAATAAAAGCTATAAGTGTGCAGCTAAAGATAAATGATTACAATTCTCTTTTTACATTTGGTGCAATTACTTCAAATGAAGTATCTTTATTTTGTGATAAAACTATAAATGCCTTAAAACATGATAATACTTCTATTTTAAGTGATTTAACAGATAAACTTTCATCCTTTATAGCTAAACTTGAACCATCAGACTTTCTTCCAAAACAAAAAAATACTTTTCCTGTGTTTTTTAAAAAAGATGTTGAAATTCCTTTAGATGAATTATATAAAAAATACACTCCTATTTTACTTGAATCAGATAGAATTATAGTGTTAATTAAAAATTTTCAATTAAATTTAAATAATACCAATGCATATTTATATGAATTATTTCAAAACAGTTTAGCATATTACACTCAAATTAGAAAATATTCAAAAGCTTTAGATCTCTTTAGAAATGACATATATGTGATAAATAATTCTAAAGATAATTTTAAAAATATGATGGACAAAAAACACTATAATTTAAAGTTAATTGAAAATATAGCTCTGCAGCAAACAGTTGCCATAAAAAATGTAATTTCAAATAACTCTTCCATAAATAATAACATGAACTCATTTTATATTGCTACTATCCCTCTTTTAAAGCAATGTGTTTTAAATTCTATAATATTAAAAAAACAATCTATACAGTCAAAATCTGATGAACTAATAAAAAAGCAAATAAATGAAGCTTTGGCTATTGACCCAAGCTTAAGTGAAAAATTTAAAGAATCTTTTATCAATCAAAATAATCTAGATAAAAACACCATTTTAAAAACAATAGATATCTTAAGAGATGGAATAAAAGAAACAAGCATATTAAAAGATCTTAAGGAAAAAGATATAACTAATGAAACAGCTAAACTTATAAAACTAAATGACGAAATAAGGCTTAAAATTTAAGCCTTATTTGTATTCCTCATTTTTATCTTTTATCTCGTTAAATGTAAATTCTAATGAATCTTGAAAAATTTCCAAAAGTTCATCAAGTCTTTCTTGCATCTTTTCTCTGTCATCAATATATTCAAATTTTATAATCCAAGCTGGATTATAATCATCATCAACATCGTTCACGTAAAAGCCTTTATTTTCAAATCTTTCATAGGGAAACAAATCAAAAATAGCAGAATACTCCCAATCTTCCACATCTTCATTTACATCAAAATAAACATTTACAAATTTGCCATCATAATAAAATTTTTTAATATTTTCATTATCTTCTACAATATAAGTGCCTAAATCCCCTTTATAAAGATTAGTTTTTATATCTAGCTCCATTAAAAGCAAATTGCTACAATCCATTATTTAAAATCTCCTTTGATTTTTAATGCTACATTCCTTGCAAATCACATCAAAAGATGCTTCATTGCAATGATAATTCATTTCTATACCATTTTTAACCTTTAAAATACGGTAGGCTTCTTCAATAGGGCAATCAATTTCTATGTCCTTTTTACATGAAACACATTTTACCAAATGTTTATGGTTATTTCTTTTAAATATATAACCATATTCCTTGCTGTCTAAATATATTTTTTCTATTATATTTAGTTCGCAAAATTTGTCTACAGTTCTATAAATAGTTGATATGTCTACATCCAATCCTTCATTTTTGACAAAATCTAATATTGCAGTAATATTACAAGGCTCATCATTTTCTAGAAAAAATTTAAGAATTGTAGATCTTTGCTTAGTATTTTTCATATTATATTTTTTTAAAATCTCTTCTACTTGCAATATTATCACCACTTTTCAATAATTTAATTAAATTATATCACAAGCGACTTTAAGTTAAAGCTTTAAATAAAAATAAAGCTGCAAAATTTAGCAGCTTATATT
This sequence comes from Clostridiaceae bacterium, assembly GCA_031549885.1. GTDB lineage: Bacteria > Bacillota > Clostridia > Clostridiales > Clostridiaceae > WQUF01. Next base: position 2,463 of record JAVBPD010000152.1, on the reverse strand, counting down.
TTATTCTTCATCAAATTTAAAGTTTTTTAATTTATCTTTTAACAAATCCCCTAAATTCTGCGACATTCTACTTGAATCCACTAAATGATCAAACTTTTCCTTTACTACTTCTTCAGCGCCTTTAATAGTAAGAGATATTTTTTTAGATTCACTATCCATAGACAATATTCTAACCTTGACTTTGTCATGTACTGAAAGAGCATCTGACACTTTTGGTATATTTTTATCAGTTATTTCACTTATATGGACAAGGCCAACTATATCCTTTTCTATTTCAACAAGTGCCCCAAAATGAAGAAGTTTTACTACATTTCCTTCAAATACATCTCCAGGTTTATGAGATGAATAAAAATCAGCTACAGCACTCTTTACTCGCTTTTCCTTTTCATTTTGCTCAATTTCTTTTCTTGAAAGTATGATTTTTTTATTTTCTTTGTTAAATTCTATGACATTAACATCAATATTCTTTCCAACATAACTAAATAAATCCCTGTTTTCACCTAATTGTGATTGAGGTATAAAAGCTCTAAAACCATCAATATATGTTATAAGTCCACCCTTTACAACATCTTTTATGACAACAGTTAAAATTCTTTTGGAATCCTTATATTTTTCAAGCCTTTCCCAAAGTTTAACACTATCAGCTTCTTTTTTGGAAAGAATTACATTTCCATCACCATCATTTAATCCCATTATCATGCATGTGATTTCATCACCAACTTTAAATTCATCCTTTAAATTTAAATTCATATCATAAAGAGCATCTTGTTTATTAAGCACTCCATCTCTCATATATCCAAAATTAATAATAATTAAGTCATCTCTTACTGAATAGACTTTACCTGTTATAATCTCTCCTTCTTCAATCTTTCTCGTTTGTGTATTTAATTGGCTAATAAAATCATTCTCACTTAAATTGTCCATTAATATCACCTTCTCTTTTAAATTTGGTTGAAACCTTACAACTTATTTTAAACTATAATCGATATAAAAAGAAGATTTATTAAAAGATTTATTAAAACAGGTATTAAATAATAATAATACTCTGTTTCAAAAATATAGGAAGCGGTTATTTTTTTAGTTTAATTAACGCTTTTTTCTTTAGAATATTTTACCATGGTAACCATTTCACCCTTTTGATTTTCTTCTTCTATTTCACCAGTTTTTACATAGCCTAATTTATTTAAAAGTTTTATTGAATTTTTATTTTCTTTATTTGTAAATGCATTTAAATATAAAACTTCCATTTTTCTAAATGCATAATCTTCAACAAATGGCAAAACTTCGCTCATAATACCTTTATTTTGATAAGAAGATCTAATACCATATCCAAGTTCTGCACTTTTCTCTTCAAAATCTAAATTCCAAATGCATATAGAACCTACAAGCTCATTTTCCTTATTTAGTATAACCCAATATATCCATTTTCTATCTTCTAGTCCTTTCACTATTTTATTTATAAATTTTATAGTATCATCCTCTGTTTTATCTGGAAATACCCCTTCGCTTTCACACACATACTTATCACTTCTAAACAAAAACATTTCTAAAGTATAATCTAAAGAAATAACCTTTAATAAATAATTTTCAGCATTTATGATTTCAGCCACATTAATAATATTCATCAATAAAATCTCCTTGCACAATAGATGATTTGATTATAATACTGCAGTTAATCTTTAATCAATGTGTTAAATCCATTACTATATGCATATACATTATATGTTAATAATTAATGGAGACTAATATGAATTTTGGATATATAAGCGATAAAATTACAATAACTGTTGGAGACGATTTAATGCCACATCATAGGCTTAAGAATTCTCCTATTACTACAACTTATGAGGTTATAAAATTAAGCGGATCTTCCCTTTCTTTAGAAGAACAGGAAAATTCTCGAAGGGTACACGAAAAGATGATGAAAAAAAGGGTTGATACCTTTTCAAATGGAATTGATGTATTTAAAAGATTTGAATACATCGACATAGATAAACTGCAAAAACCACAGACAAGTTGGTCGTATTTTGACAAACCAAAGGAATTAGAGCTATTAAACTTAATTTCCTCAATAGAATCCATAGGGATTTTAAGCCCTTTAGTTGTAAAAATCAGAGAAAATGGGAAGTATGAAATAATTTCAGGAAATTCAAGATTTTTGGCTCTAAAAAATATATATGAGCAAAAAAGAGAAGAGAGGTTTAAATATGCCCCATGCTTTATATTAGATGCGGATGTAGATGAATATTTTGAGAGAAGCCTCATAATAGACTCAAATTTAAATTACCGAACAATGTCTCAAGAAGTCTACATTAAAGCTATATTAGAAAAATATGAGATTTTAAAAAGGACAAAATTATACAGAAACGACATAAATATAGCTGAAACTATATCAAAGGAATTTTCTATAAGTCAGGCTACAGTTTTTAACTATCTTACTTTAAACAGATTGTGCAAAGAAGC
>JAVBPD010000018.1:0-18851 GCA_031549885.1 Clostridiaceae bacterium | reverse complement strand
AGCTTTTCAAAATGAAATTAATAATTTAAATGAAAATTTATCTGTTTTTAATTTAAATTATGAAGAATTAGTAAGCAAAAGAATTAACCATATACCTAATTTAAACAAGGAATTAGAAAGCATCAATAAGGATATAGAGCTTTTAGAAGAAAAAGAGGATCTAAATAAAAAGCTTAAAAACCTCAATATGAATTTAAAAAAAATCTTAGATGAATTTAAAGATTTAGAGAATAAAAATAAAATTTACATAGATGAAATACAAAAAACTAATGAAGAATTAATTGAGAAAGAATTAATTTTAAAGGAAAATGAAATATCTGAAATTTATTTAAATAGAATAATTAAAGCTTCTGATATAGAAAAAAATGCAAATAGGCTTTTAAAAGATTTAGAACAATCTAAAAAATATTTAAAAAATTTAACGGAAAATAAGGAAAATTTATGTAAAGATCTTTTAAATTTTGAAAACGAAAGCAGTAATTTAAAGGTTAGTTTAGAAAAAAATGAAAAAGAAATATTTGGTTTAGATAAAGAAATAGAATTGGGAAGGGAATCTTTAGTTTCATTGACTAATGAAGCTAATTTTTTAAATTCAGTTAAGGAAAAATGGGATAAAATTTTAAACCATATGAATTTAAATGAGGAAAAAACAGGAGAAAAAAATAAAATTATACATAATTATTCATTAGAAAAAGATGAGATTGAAAAACAAATTAAGCTCCTTGAGGATTTAAGAAAAGAAAATAGCACAAATGAAGCTATAAAAATATTGCTTCCAATATTAGAATCTGAAAATAAATGTCCTCTATGCAAAAGCCATGGCCCATTTGAAAATTTAGCCAAAGTAAAGGATTTAAGCTTTAATGACCGTGATTTAAATAAGAAAATAAAAAAATTAAAAGATGTTGACGATTCAATTATTGTAAATAAAACTCAAGTTAAATCCTTAGAGGAAGAGTTTCTAAAATTAAAAGAAGAAACTTATGATTTATCAAAGGATTTTATTTCAATAGAAGAATTAAACAATAGAATTATAAGAGACCAATATAAAATAGAAGATATAAAGAATATAAATATAGAGCTTCAGAAAAAAAGATCAGATTTAAATAATACAAATTTATATTTAAAAAAAGAGTTTGAGAAAATTAATTCTAATGTACATGAAACTAGTGGCAGAATTAAAGGAATCTTAAATGAAATAAGCTTTAAAGAGACGCAAAATGAAAAAGATCAATTGGATCTTGAAGGGGTTTTGAGGGAATATGAAATAGAAAAAGAATTTTTTAAAACAGACTTAATTGAAGAGCTTAAAAAAAGCACTTTAAAAAAAGAGACAGTATATAAAAATTTAAGAAAACAAATTATCGATAAAACAAATTTATTAAATGATTTAATTTCTAAAAAGCATAAATTAACTGAAAAAATAAATGAAGCAAAGCTTTCTTCTATGAGGTTTAAAGATGAAATAGAAACAGTTTCAAAAAGATTTTCTCATATTGTTTTGAATTTAAAGTTTGAAAGCAAAGCTGAATTTGAAAAAAGAATTTATGAGATAAAAAATACCATTAAAAAAATTGAAAAAGAATATGTAGAATTAAACGATAAGATAAAAAAATTAGAATCTTTAAAACAAGAAAAAACATCCTATATAGAGCAATTAAGGGCTATGATTTTAGTGAAGGATGATTTGCTTAAGGTTTCAACAAAATCATTAAAGGAAGACTTAATTAAGCTTAATTTAGATGAGGATATAGAAAAATATGAGATAAAAGAAAAGGATGCTTTATTTTTAGAAAAAAGCATAATGGAATTTAAGAAAAAACATGAGACTCTTAAGCAAAAGATAACGAATTTAAATGAAAAATTAGATGATTTTAATTTAACAAATAAAGAGTGGAATGATTTAAATCAAAAGAAAGAAGAATTGGAGCATTTAAAGGCAAAAATTGAAGAGGAAACTGGTGCATTAAAAAAGGAAATAGAAATTAAATCAGATGATTTAAAAAGAGCAAAAGAATTAAAATCAAAATTAGATATGTTAAGCAAGAAAAAAGATATAGTAGAAGAGATACAGAAAATAACTAAAGGCAATAGCATAATGGATTTTGTGGCACATAAACAGTTAAAATATATATCAAGCATTGCATCTAATACCCTTTCAAATATTACAGGCACTAGGTACAATATTATCATCGATGAAACAGGAGAATTTATGATAAGAGATTTATTAAATGGAGGGGAAAAAAGAAAGGTAAGGTCCCTTTCAGGTGGAGAATTATTTTTAACTTCTCTTTCAATGGCTCTTGCTCTCAGCTCTCATATTCAATTAAAGGGCAAAATGTGCTTAGAATTTTTCTTCTTAGATGAAGGCTTTGGAACGTTAGATAAGGATAGCTTAGAAGTGGTTTTAAAAGCTTTAGAGAAGATAAAAAATAAAAACTTAACTATAGGCATAATTAGCCATTTAAAAGAAATTCAAGAGAGAATGCCTGTTAAAATAATGGTTACTCCTGCAAGCACAGACCGTGGTAGCGCTGTAAAGATAATATAGTTATGCTATAATAAAGTATAAACTTCTTAAGAAAACTTTAATGAAATTTTAGGAAAGGGAATTTATGAAAAAGTTTTTAACCGTGTTTATGTTAGTGGCTATTGTGTCTTTAGTACTTGCTGCGTGTACAAGTGAATCGTCTTCAAATGGCCCCTTAGTAGTTGCAATGGAACTTGCTTATCCTCCATTTGAAACAAAGGATGCAAATGGAAACCCTGAAGGTGTTAGTGTGGATTTTGCTAAAGCTTTTGGAGAGTACATAGGCAGAGAAGTTAAAATAGAAAACATATCTTGGGATGGGTTAATTCCTTCTCTTGAAACAAGGAAAGCTGACATGGTGGTTTCTTCGATGACTATTACTGAGGATAGACAGAAAACAGTGGATTTTTCGATTCCTTATGCAAATGCAATGCTTGCAATTTTAACAAATAAAAATTCAGACATAAAATCTGTTGAGGACTTAAATAAAGAAGGAAAAAAGGTTGCAGTTAAAATAGGATCTACTGGATTTAACTATGCTAATAATAACCTTAAAAATGCTGAAATCATATCCCTTGCAGATGAAAGTGCATGTGTTACAGAAGTTTCTCAAGGAAAGGCAGATGGATTTATTTACGATCAGCTTACAATATATAGAGACTGGCAAAACAATTTAGAAACCACTGCTGCTGTATTCATACCATTTCAGGATGTTGATAAATGGGGAGTTGCTGTTAAAAAAGGAAATACCGAGCTTTTGGATAAAATAAATGAATTTATTGAAAAATACACTAAAGAAGGCGGTTTTGATAAATTAACAGAAAAATATTTATCAAAAGAGAAGAAAGCTTTTGATGAACTTGGTTTTAAATGGTTTTTTGATTTAAATTAAGAATAGAAGGAATAAATATGAATATTTTATCAATATTTGTAGCTAAAAATGGAGTTAAAGAAAATCCTATAAAGTATATTTTCAATATTTCACTGGTAGGCATTTTTTTAGGATTAATTTTCTTTCTATCTTTTTCTGCTATTGGTTTAAGTTTAGACTTTTCTTTTTTATTGAATTTTAAAGTGAGGCTTTGGGATGGGTTTGTAACTACTATTATTATTAGCATAGCAAGCCTTTTCTTAAGCCTTGTTATTGGATCAATAAGTGCCGTTGGTCAAAGTTCTAATATTTTGTTTATAAGGTATTTATGCGACGTTTATGTTAAATTCATAAGGGGTACTCCTCTTATAATGCAAATTTATCTATTTTTTTATATAATTGGTACAGCGTGGGGAATCGATAATCGCTATGTTGCAGGAGTTTTAATTTTATCAATATTTGAAGGAGCTTATATATGTGAAATAATTCGTGGTAGCATGATTTCAATAAGCTCATCTCAAACAGAAGCAGCAAAAGCAGTTGGGTTTACAAAAAGCCAAGCATTTAAATTTGTAATTTTACCTCAGCTCATAGCAAGGACATTGCCAGCCTTAACAGGTCAATTTGCATCAATTATTAAAGATTCTTCTCTGCTTTCTATAATTGCACTTATTGAGCTTACTCAAACTATGAGAGAAATAAGTTCAACAAATTTTAAACTCTTTGAATGTTATTTATTTTTAGGAATTTTATATCTCATTCTTACATTGCCAATATCCTTTGCAAGTAGATCCCTAGAAAGAAGATTTAACTATGAACATTAAAATAAATTCACTTACAAAAAAATTTCAAAAAGATTATGTTATTAATGGAATAAATTTATGTGATGATTTTCATAGCTTGGCTATTATTGGACCATCTGGAGGAGGCAAATCAACATTTTTAAGAATTTTAGGTGGATTAATAACTCCTACAGGTGGGCAAATTTTTTTAGATGAAGAAGAAATAATATTTAAAGAAGCACAGCTTCACAAATATAGAAAAAACATTGGATTTGTATTTCAACAGGGGGGATTGTTTTCTCATATGTCTGCTGTTGATAATATTGTTATACCTCTTATAAATGTGCATGGGTATAAAAAGGATCAAGCTCAAATTAGAGCTTTTGAACTTCTTCAACGATTTGGCTTAAGTTTAGATGGACAAAAAAAGCCAGCTCAATTATCAGGAGGAGAGCAGCAAAGAGTTGCCATAGCAAGAGCTATTGCAGCAAAACCTAAGCTTTTATTATTAGATGAGCCAACAAGTGCTTTAGATCCAGAATATACTACTGGAGTTTTAGATGTTATAGAAGAATTAAAGAAGGATGGTATAGACTTTGTAATTGTTACACATGAAATGGGCTTTGCAAGGCATGCTTGTGAAAAGGTGGGTTTTTTGTGCAATGGTAAATTACTTGAGTATGGCAAAAGTGAAGATATATTTAACTTACCTAAAACAAAAGAATTAGAGCTTTTTTTAAGCAGGCTTCTTGAATGGAACATATAATATTTTTCTAAAAACTGTAGATTGGTTTTCTGCAGTTTTTTATTTTATTGAAAAAAATAATTGATTATATTAAAAATATATTAATTATTTATAAAAATTTATTAATTATTTATAAAAATTTAAAATAATACTAATATTATTGGAGTAATAAGTCACAATAAACAATAATATGTTTCTGAGAGGAGAAAATTGATGTGCTTAAATAAAAATTTAAATAGATTTATTTTAATTCTTTTAATGTCTTTAATAATTAATATTCTAAACAATGCTCAATATGGACAAGAATTAAAAAATAATATTTCAATGAGCGGTAATGCAACAAACATACAAAAAAATAAAACCAATAGCTTAGAACCAGATGAAGTTAAATCACCTATAGATGGTCATGTGACAGAATCAAATTCCATTGTTGCTGTAAAAGGAAAAGATACTGTATTAATAGGAGACATAGTTATTGAAGCTCATGATTTTAGTATTAATAACCCTTTACTTTTAAAGGATGAAGAATTTTTAATAAAAAAAGCAGGATTAAACGCTTGGAATTTATCAACTGGTGTAAATTTATTAAATAATATTGAAATTAAGGTAAATGAATTAGTTAATGATAAAAAATATGAGGTTATGTTTAGACCTACAATGTTAAAAGCTATTCTTGGAGAAGACAGTGAGGGAAACGATGCTGCTATAATAACAGTAACCGTTGAAGATGATGAAAATGACACATCAAATATAAGTGATAATACAAATGATACAGAATCAGAAGATAATACAAGCGATGATATAAATACGAGTAATACATCAAATACAAGCGGTGCAATAAACACAAGTAGTGCAATAAACACCAGCAGTGCAATAAACACCAGCAGTGCAATAAACACTAGCAGTGCAATAAACACCAGTAGTGCAATAAACACAAGCAGTGCAATAAATACCAGCAGTGCAATAAATACTAGCAGTGCAATAAACACAAGCAGCGCAGTAAATACCAGCAGCGCAGTAAATACCAGCAGTACAATAAATACCAGCAGTGCAATAAATACGAGCAGTGCAATAAACACGAGCAGCGCAATAAACACAAGTAATACAATAAACACCAGCAGTATAATAAATACCAGCAGTATAATAAATACCAGCAGTATAATAAACACCAGCAGTATAATAAACACCAGCAGTGCAATAAATACGAGCAGTGCAATAAATACCAGCAGCGCAATAAATACTACAAGTACACCAAATACCACAAGTGCATCAAATACCACAAGTACACCAAATACCACAAGTACACCAAATACCACAAGTACACCAAATACCACAAGTACACCAAATACCACAAGTGCATCAAATACCACAAGTGCATCAAATACCACAAGTACACCAAATACCACAAGTACACCAAATACCACAAGTACACCAAATACCACAAGTGCACCAAATACCACAAGTGCACTAAATACTACACGTACACCAAATACCACAAGTGCACTAAATACTACACGTACACCAAATACCACAAGTACACCAAATACTACAAGTGCATTAAATACCACAAGCTCATCAAATACAACTAATACAACTAATACTTCTGGAAGCCATGGTATAAATACTACAGGAACAGGATTAAATACCACAGATATAAATTATACGAATTATTCATATAATTCAACTATTGATTATACTTCAGAAAATGGTCCAATACTTTTAATTGAAACTACAAAATTTGTTGATAGAGGATCTACTATTGATTTGAAGAGCCTTATAATTCAGGCTGCTGATGCAGAAGATGGGCATGATATGAGTAATGAAGTTGTTATTACTGGAACTGTGAATACTTCGAAAATTGGTTCATATCCAATTAGCTATAAATTAAGTGATGATAAAGGCAATACAAATACTGTCATATCAACGGTTTCAGTTAAGGGACCTGATACAGTAATATTGGGAGATAATGCTATTGACGGTCACGATTTTTCAATATCCTTAAATGAGTTAAATACATTAACAGATGATGAGATAATAAATAAAGCTGGCATTGTTGCTTGGAATGTGACTTTAGGCACTGATCTTAATAGCAAATTACAAATTGATAGATCTGAAGTGAAACCAAGTGCTGGAAGATATAGCATTGCTATAAGCATTAATGTTTTAAAAGCGATTATGGGTAAAGATAGTGCTGGAAATGATTCAGCTAATATAATAATTACAGTTTATGATAATAGCAGCAAACTTCCAACTACTGGAGAGGAGAATTATTTCAATATTTTAAATTTATTTTAAAGCTAAATTTAGAAGGAATTGCCCTACTTAAGGATTAAAAGCCATAGAAGGGCATTCCTATCTTTTTAACGCTTAACTATACCTTTCTACTCTATAAGGGCTCTAAACTATTTATTGTTTTTTTTTATTATAAAGGGTATTATGTAATTGTTAATATTTAAAACAAAACAATAAGAGGTGTTTGAATGAGAACAATAGGTACAGAGGCAAAAGGAATTAGATTACCAGTAATTGTTGAAGGAGATGACTTAGAAAATATAGTAATTGAATCTATATTAAATGCATCAAAACAAGAAAATTTTCCATTAAGAGACAATGACATTATAGCCATTACTGAGGCTGTAGTGGCAAGGGCTCAAGGCAATTATGCTACTACTGATCAAATTGCACAAGATGTTAAAGAACATTTTAATGGAGAACCTATTGGAGTTATATTTCCAATCCTTAGTAGAAATAGATTTTCAATTATTTTAAAAGCAATATCAAAAGCTACATCTAAAGTGTATTTACAATTAAGCTATCCTTCTGACGAAGTTGGTAACCACATTGTATCTTTAGATCAAATAGATGAAAAAGCAATAGATCCATATAGGGACAATTTCAATGAAAAAGAATTTAGAGAGGTATTTGGAAAAGATACAGTGCATGAATTTACAGGTGTTGATTACATTGAATTTTATAAATCAATAGCTGATAATATTGAAATTGTATTCTCAAATGATCCACGATATATATTAAATTATACAAAAAATGTTATAGCATGCGATATACACACTAGAAAGAGAACTAAGAGAATATTGCAAAATGCCGGAAACAATAAAACAATAACTTTAGACGAAGTTATGAATAATTCCATCGGTGGAAGTGGATACAATGCAGAATATGGAGTTTTAGGATCAAATAAGGCAGGAGAAGATAAAGTTAAGCTTTTCCCAAGAAATTGCAGAGAATTTGTAGAAAATATTAAAGATAAAATATATAAATCTACTGGAAAAAATATAAATGTTATGATTTATGGTGATGGAGCATTTAAAGATCCTGTAGGTAAGATATGGGAATTTGCAGATCCTGTTGTATCACCTGCATATACAGATGGATTAAAAGGAACTCCTAATGAATTAAAGCTTAAATATTTAGCTGATACTAAATTTAATGGATTAAAGGGAGAAGAATTAAACAAAGAACTTACTAAGTATATAAAGGATAAAAATGGGTCTTTAGTTGGAAACATGGAATCAGAGGGAACTACTCCAAGGCAAATAACAGATTTAGTTGGAAGCCTATGCGATTTAATAAGTGGCAGTGGAGATAAAGGAACTCCTGTGGTGCTTGTTCAAGGATATTTTGATAATTATTCAAGTTTATAAAAAACATATAAAGAAATCCCATTATTTATAGTGGGATTTCTATATCTTTTCCATTTTCAATATCGTTTATATAAGATACTCTCTTTCCATGCCTTCCACCTTGGAATTCTGCATCAAGCCATTCTTTAACTATCATTTTAGCAAGCTCTACACCTATCACCCTAGAACCAAAGGCAAGTATATTGGTATTATTATGTTGTTTTGATAATTTTGCAGAGTAGGGTTCGCTACATACAACAGCTCTAATACCTTTAACTTTATTTGCTGTAATAGATATGCCAACACCTGTACCGCATATTAAAATACCTCCATCACATTCTCCACTTGCTACTTTTTTTGCCACTTTATAGCCATATAATGGATAATCAGTGCTTTCAGTGCTAAAAGCTCCAAAATCAAACACTTCATGACCTAATTCCTCTATATATTGCTTTATATCATCTTTAATTATAAAGCCAACATGGTCACAACCTATAGCTATTTTCATAAAACATCACTACTTTCTTTTAATTAAATTGAATATATGTTTAAACGTATTTAATAAAATATTATTTTCATTATAATTCATAGGTTCAACATTTGGAAAGAATAAAATCAATCTTATTACATATAGAATTGCTAATGGAATTAATATGCATATCCAAAATACCTTGCTATTATATAATTTTTTAACAATTTTAATTTCTATAAATGGCTGATAATATAGGAAAAATACCATAAAAACTATTAAAGGTAATAAAAATAAAGGATGATAGTAAAATGCTCCTTTTAAGTCTCCTTTAAACAAACATAGATAAGATCTAGTAAGGCCACAACCAGGACAAGGAAATCCAATTGTGGCCTTGAAATAGCATAAGTTGCCATTATTAAGTATTGTAAATATTATAAATGAAAGAACAATTATTAAAATGTTCTTTATTTTTTTGATCAATACATTGTTTGGTTTGTCCATAAATTATTCAAGTCGCTTTGCATAATAATTGCTGAAACAATTGATAAACCAAATATAGCTAAAATTGTATTTATAAGCGAGTTATCACTTCCAAAGTTAGATGATTTTAACATCTCTTCATAAACTATTTTAGAGTATTTGTAAAACCAATAAATAATATAAGGAACGCAAAGTATTGAAATCAATACATCTATGCCAGGATTAATATCAAATCGTTGAGAATAATACTTTAATTCAGATGCTGTTGCATATTGCCAATAAAAAAAGTAAATTCCGCAAGTTAGTATACTAAAGACAAAAACTAGAATAGGAGATCTAATCACACCTTTATTATTAGAGTTTCCAAAATTGTTATTCATCCTTGCCTCCTAAATAAAAATAACCCTATATTTATACTTTACTACTAAATTTTAAATAAAACCATATATTTTATCTATTTAATTTATTTTATGCAAAGAATTATATATTTATAACAAAATTATAGTATTAAACAGCAAATAAAATTTTATTACACTTAAGAATATTGATGCAATATGGCAGAAAATTGATATTTAATGTAAAAATATTCCTGATGTTGGAATTATAGTAATATAATATTGTACAAATTACTTAATATGGAGGACTTGATTTTGAAAAAGAATTTTTTGTATAAATCAAATATATTTATTTTGTTTTTTATTTTTTTAATTTCAACTTTATACGCTACAGCTAATATTAAAGAAGTAAATGCAGCAATTAGAAATGATTATCCAATAATTTTAGTTCATGGGATTTATGGATGGAGCAATGAAGAAATTAATAGCTTTAACTATTGGGGTGGCAATGTAGATCTAGTTAAAACATTAAATGACAAAGGGTATAAGGCTATGAATGCTACACTAGGCACATTTTCTAGCAATTGGGATAGGGCTTGTGAGCTTTACTATTACATAAAAGGTGGTACAGTAGATTATGGAGCAGCTCATTCAGCAAAATATGGACATGAAAGATATGGGAAAACATTTCCTGGCATATATAAAGAATGGGATGAGAATTTTAAAATACATATGATTGGGCATAATTATGGAGGTGAAACCATTAGATTGCTTATTGAACTACTAAAAAATGGAGATAAAGATGAACAAAATTATTACACATCGCATGAGTCAGAAGGAATTTCATCATTGTTTGTAGGAGGTAAAAGTTGGATTAAAAGCATTACAACTTTAGCATCTCAATTAAATGGTGCAACTTTTGTAAATTTTGTTAAAAAAAATAATGTTAAGAATTTATATGTAAGCTTAGGGGGACTTCCTACTTTATATAACAATAATCCTAAGTATGATTTTAAAATAGATCAATGGGGATTAAAGAGAAATGCTAATGAATCTATTTATAGCTATTATCAAAGAGTACAAAAGAGTAAATATTGGGATTCAGAAGATAATGCTATAGGTGATTTAACAACTGAAGGGGCTGCGAATTTAAATTCTAAAACAAGAGCTTATCCTGATATATATTATTTTTCATATAGTGGAAATATATCTTATAAAAATGTATTCACAGGCTATTATTTGCCAAAGGAATTAATATGGACTCCTTCTGCTACAATAACAGGAAGATATACACAAAATAATACATTGCCATTTGGAGATAGCGCTTGGTGGAAAAATGATGGGGCTGTTAGCGTTATATCTGCACAATATCCATTTGACGAGCCACATAAGAATTACAATGGCATTATAGATAAAGGAGTTTGGAATGTTTATCAGGTTCTAGAAAATTGGTCTCAAGAAGATTTTGTTGGGCTTGGCGCAAAAAGAAATTATCCCCAGTTAACTAATTTATATAGAAATATTGCAGATACTTTAAAGAGTTTGCCTAAATAATTTAAATGAAAACTTAAGGTTTTAGTTTTATACCTTAAGTTTTTTTATTTAGTAATAAATTACATAAAAATTAAAATATTATTCATAAACTATTTCATTAATTTAAAAATATGTTATAATTATTTTATAAATTATTTAATTAAAATAAAATTAACTGCAAAATATATGTTTTTTTAAATTAAGGAGGAAGTATTATGTTGAACAAGAAATATAAATTAAGTTTATCATATTTATTATTAATAGTGCTATTTTACGCTATATTTTTTCCAATTAATATTAAAATAGTTAGCGCAGAAAGTGGTAATAACTATCCTGTGGTTTTTGTTCATGGGTTATATGGATGGGGAAAAGATGACTTAAAAGATAATAATTATTGGGGCGGTAAAAGCGATCTTATAAAAGATTTAAATGATAAAGGTTTTAAAGTAATGAGTGCCACTGTTGGAGCAATATCAAGTAATTGGGATAGAGCCTGTGAGCTTTATTATTATATTAAAGGTGGTACTGTAGATTATGGAGCAGCGCATTCAGCAGAGTATGGACATGAAAGGTATGGAAAAACATTTGAAGGTATATATAAAGAGTGGGATGGAACTTCAAAATTGCATTTTATTGGTCACAGCCTTGGAGGAGAAACTGTAAGGTTATTAATAGAGTTGTTAAAAAATGGATCTAAAAATGAGCAAGCTTATTATGCTTCTCATAAATCAGAAGGAATTTCTCCTTTGTTTCTAGGGGGAAAGGATTGGGTAGAGAGCATAACTGCAGTTGCAACTCCTTTAAATGGTGCCACATTTGCAAATTATGTAGATGATAAAGCTCCTTCAGTTAAAAGTTTATTTTTTACAGCTGGCACTCTTTTAGGAACTAATTTTACTAAAATTAAGTTTGATTTAAAGTTAGATCAATGGGGACTTAAGAAAAATAGCGAGGAGTCACTTATAGATTATATGGTGGATGCTCAAAATAGCAAAGTTTGGAGATCTACAGATAATGCTTTAACTGACTTAACTACAGATGGTGCAGAAAAGCTTAACAATATGACTGGAACTTATTCTGATATTTATTATTTTTCATACAACGGAAATAACTCTGTAAGAAATCCTTTAACAGGATATTATTTACCAAAGCAAATAAGTATAGGAAGTGTTTCAGCAGTAATTACAGGACGGTATAGGCAAAACAATGAACTTCCAAATGGTGATAAAGCATGGTGGAAAAATGATGGAACTGTTAGTGTAATTTCAGCACAATATCCAATTGGAGAGGCTCATAAAGACAATAATGGTATTATAGAAAAGGGAATTTGGATAGTTAATTCTACAATGGATAATTGGGGCCATTCAGATTTTGTAGGGCTAGGCTCAAAGCAAGGCTATTCAAATGTATTAAACTTTTATGTTAAAATAGTGACAAATTTACAAAATTTACCCAAATAAAACAATTCATTTATTAAAGTAACTCGAGAAATTTGAGTTACTTTTTTTGTGCAGATTTAAAAAAATGATTATTAATAACTAAAAAAGTTAATAATTAAAAAAGGAGGGAGTTTCAAATTGAATGCAATAATAATCGCTATTATCATCATTATCATAATTTTATTTTTCCCAATCCCAATCATTATAAAAGCAGCTATAAACGAAGAAGGTGGAAGTTTAACCATATATAAAAAAACCTTTAACTTACCAAAATCTAAAATTAATACTACTATAAATAAAATATTTGAAAAAAAGCCTCCAAAAAAAACAAAAAACAAAAAATATAAAATAAAAGTTGATATATTTAAGTTAATAAATTCTATAAGGTTATTAAAATTTAAACCTACATTTAAAATGAACCTTAATATTCAATATGGTTTTGATGATGCAATGATAACAGGAGTTTCATATGGTTTTTTTGGCAGCATATTATATTTTCTAAAATGGATAATCGAAATACCATTTAACAGCAAAAAATACGATTTTAAAATAACCCCTGTTTTTAATAAAAATATTCTTTTATTATTTTTAGATTGTATAATTTGGTTAAATATAGCAAAAATATTCTATATGGTGATAATCATCATAAAAAACATTAAAATAACAAAATAAAATTTAAGGAGGAGTTAATTTTGGAGAACAACCCAATAGAAAGCTTAATGAAGAGCACCATGGAACAATTAAAAACAATGATAGATGTGGACACAATAATCGGTAATCCAATAAATGCTCAAGATGGTTCTACTATTTTACCTATTTCCAAACTTTCTTTAGGATTTGCATCTGGAGGAAGCGAATACCCTCAAACAAAAGATGCTTTAATTAACAACAAATACCCTTTTGGTGGTGCAGTAGGTGCAGGAGTATCCATTAAACCAATAGCATTTCTTGTAATAAAGAAAGACAGTCAAAGATTAATATCTCTAAACAATATTTCTCCAGCAGATAAAATTATAGATGGCATACCACAGATTATGGAAATAATAAACAACTTTAAAAACCAGAAAAACAGTGAAAATATAAAAGAAAATGATGGAAAAAATGTGAAAAACGATAAAGATAGAATTATCATAATAGATGAAAAAGATAGTAAATAATAAATAATAGAAAGGAGCATGTTTAAACTCCTTTCTTTGTAGGAGCATTATGTTTGTATTGTTGTTTTTCTTAGGCTCAAGCATAGCAAGTTTTTTAAATTTATGTGCTTATAGAATACCAAAAAAGATTAGTATAATTTATCCAGGGTCCTCCTGTGAAGGATGCAATAGTATTATTGAAAAATTATATATTATGCCTATAATTGGATATTTAATTAGTTTTGGAAAATGTAAAAAATGTGGTCATAAAATACCATATGTATACCCTTTAAGTGAAGCCTTATTAGGAATTATTGCTATAGTCATATACCTTAAGACAGGGCTTAGTGTATCCTTTATTCACTATATGGTTTTGTTAAGTTTTTTATATATAGTTTCCATTATAGATTTAACCACAATGGAAGTTCATATGAGCGTTATTCTTTCTTTCTTTTTACTGCTTTTAATTACATCAACATTAAGATTTTTTTCAAATGAAATTTACGCTAAAGATTTTTTAGTTTCTTTAATATCATCATTTATATTTTTTTCACTTTTCTTTTTATTTGGCACGCTTAAATGGTTTGGATATGGAGACTCTTTTGTAGTTTTAATTATGATGATGTTTTTAAATTTTAACCAAGGAGTATTATCAATTATATTATCATTTATAATCGGTGGAATTGTTAGCATATTTATTTTATTTAGCAGAAAATATTCAATTATAAAAATGCCATTTTGTCCATTTTTATGTATAGGTGGAATAATGTCTATTTTGTTTTCAGAGAAAATAATAAATTTTTATATTTCAATAATTTAAATTTTTTTAGTTAAATATATGTATTTTAAATAATAAAAGAGATTTTCTCCTATGGGTATTTTACTTATATTTATATAGTCTTCTACATATTTGCCATCCCACAGGAATATTTTTATGTAATTTTCATCAATAGCTTCAATGCAATATTTGCTATTATTTACATTGATGGTTAATTTATATTGTGTTTTTTTGTCTTCGATTTCTTTCATATTTATTATTTCATCTATTTCTAAGAAGTACTCAGGTTTAAGAAATGAAAGAAATCTTATTATTTCGCCTTTTTCATTGCTATCTAGAGTAAATCTTTTATAAAAATTTGTTTCAATAGAACTCATTTCAATATCATCATTATATATAATATCTCGGCTTAATTTTGTGGTGTAATATTGTTTTGATGGTTTTAAATTATAAAATCTATTTATAACTTTGTTTGAGCAAGATGAAATAAGCATTATAATTATTAATAAAGCAAATAATTTGAATTTCATAAAATCACCTTCTTAGTTTAAAGATATAATTAAATATATGTGAGAATAATTTTTATTATGAAATTAAATATTAATATTGTAATTATCAATTATAATTTTTTAACGATAATAGTTATTGAAAACAGTATATTATAGTGCTACAATACATTATAATTTATAGATTGGGAGGAGCTTTTTTTGGATAGTATAGAAGAAAAAAGAGATCTATGTATAAGGCTCAGGAGAATTGAAGGTCAAATTAAGGGAATTGAAAAAATGATATTAGTTGATAGTAATTTTAAAGATGTGCTAATTCAAATTTCAGCAGCTAGAGCTGCTCTTAATAGTGTTGGCGTTTTACTTTTTAAAGAATTTTTTAATAAAAATTTGGCTTTAATGAATATTGAAAAAAATGATAAACTTGAAGAAGAATTAATGAGCAACTTATCTGTCTTTCTTAATAAATTTCAATAAGTTTTCTTTAGCTGCATTATGCAGTTTTTTATTTGTAAGGAGTAATGTTTATGAAAAAAGGTGAAATATTTCAAGGAAAAGTTTGCGAGGCTATTTATCCAAATGGTGGTATATGTATAGCATGTGATAAAAATGTGGAAGTAAAAGGTGCAATTTTAGGAGATAAAATTCAATTTCAGATTAATAAAATAAAAGATGAAAAATATAAAGCTGCATTAAATAAAGTATTAGAACAAGGAGACTATGAGAAAAAAGAGATTTGCCCTCATTATGATAATTGTGGTGGCTGCAGTATGCTTCATGTTTCCTATGATTATCAATTAAGAATTAAAGAAGAAGGGGTTTTAAATCTATTTAAGAAAGAGGGAATTGAAGATTTTAATTATGAAGGAATAATTAAAAGTCCAAATGTTTATGGGTATAGAAATAAAATGGAGTACACATTTGGAGATTTTGAAAAGGATGGAGATTTAGAGGTAGGACTTCATGTTAAAAAGAAAAGTTTCTCTATTGTTACAACAGATAAATGCAAATTAGTGCATGAAGATTTTTTAAAGATTTTATCTTTTTCCAAGGAATATTTTAATGAACTTAAAATTCCTCATTATAAGATTATGAAGAGGGAAGGTATTTTAAGAAATCTTATTTTAAGAATTGGTGAAAATACTAGGGATATTATGGTAAATTTAGTGACAACTAGCAAATTGGATTTTAGCCTGCAGGATTTTAAGGATAAGCTTTTAAGGTTAAATTTAAAAGGCACAATTAAATCCATTTTGCACACTATAAATGATTCTCTTTCAGAATCTGTAATACCAGAAAAACTTAACATTTTGTATGGTGAAGATTATATTTATGATGAAATTCTTGGTTTAAAATTTAAAATATCGCCTTTTTCTTTTTTTCAAACCAATACAAAGGCTACTGAACTTTTGTATGAAGTTGTATGTGATTTTTTGGGAAAAGAAAAAGGATTTATTTTTGATCTTTATTGTGGAACAGGTACCATTAGCCAGATAGTTTCTAAAGATGCATCTTATGTTTATGGAATTGAAATAGTTGATGAAGCAGTTATTTCTGCTAATGAGAATGCAAAATTAAATGGTATTTCTAATTGTGAGTTTTTATCGGGCGATGTATATGATGTGGTATCTTCTTTAAATGTTAAACCAGATGCGATTATTTTAGATCCTCCAAGGCCTGGTGTGGGTAGAAAAGCTTTAAAAAAAATTATTGACTTTAATTGTGATACAATTATATATGTTTCTTGCAACCCAAAGACTTTAGCAGATGATTTAGCTATTCTTAAGGAAAATGGGTATGAGATTAAAAGATTAAAATTAGTGGATTTGTTTCCTAATACTTATCATGTGGAGACGGTTGTGTTAATTACGAGGAAGAGTGAGTGATGTGTATAAATCGAAGTAATACATAAATAGCGTAGTTCTTTAGATAATGAACCTATAAAAAACATAATACTTACTTTGGCAAAAGAGTTAAGAGAATAAAGAGGGATCTGGTGGTGGGAAGAATAAAAAATATTGCAAATATTATTACATGTACCAGAATATCAGCGGCACTTCTTATGATATTAACAAAGCCAATGTCAGCTATGTTTTGGGGGTTATACATTTATTGTTTTATTAGTGACATATTAGATGGCTACATTGCTCGAAAGAAAAAGATAGTAAGTGATGTTGGAGCTATATTAGATAGTGTTGCAGATACAATATTCTTTTTTGCTGTGTTCATATCCATTATACCTGTTCTTACGATTTCACGCTGGCTGTTCTGGGGAATTGGAATTATTGCACTGATTAGAGCAACGAGCTATATAATTGGCTATGCTAAGTATCATTCATTTATTAGCCTACATACATGGTCAAATAAGTTGACTGGATTTGCATTAAGCATATCGCCATTATTACTTACAATAATTGATTTGAAATCACTGGAGATTATCTTAGGTGGAATAGCTTTTATTTCTGCCATAGAAGAGTTGCTAATTATTATCTGGTCGAAAGAATTAAATAGAGATGTCAAAGGTATATGGGATATTATATAATGAACAAAACATTAAATGAATATGTATCGTTGTGTTGATTGGAGAGCTGGATTAGCGGAGACAATGGTTTTGTTGTAAAAAAAAATTCACAATTAAAAGGGGCTGTTGCATAATCGATAAAATCAATTCTGTAGCAGCCTTTTTATACTATGACTATTAAAAACAAATTTTGAGATTATTTAAGTATAAATTTGTCTTAAGTATATTAACTTAAAATGTAGTATTAAATACCATATTATAACCGATGATGAATATTGTTTTATAAGGTTAGTTTAACAACTTTGTATTTTAACATACGCCAATTAAACCTCTTTTTTTTATTTTTTTGAAAAACAGGCTTGTTTTCTGTATTTAATTTATATTTATTAAATTATTTTATGAAAATTAATATTATATATCCTAAATTATAACAAATTGCTTAAGTCTACATTCTTATCTTTTTTAATTATTTTATCTAAAGTGCTCTGGGTCACATATCCTCTATTTAAATATTGTCCCATATGCCTTTCATTAACCCTTATTTTTATACAATTTTTGCTTCCTTTTCCATTGAATTTTACATACTTCTCTTTTATAGAGAGGATTGCATCTAAAACCTCTTCAACTAGCTGGTTATCTAAATTTAATACTATAGTTGTTCTTATAGGAGTCATTTTCTTTGTCCTTTCAACTTTTAATTCCCATGTATCCCTAACCATTTTTCCAGTTTTTTCATCATAAGTTGAACCATGGGGAGTTACATCTCTTAATAGCGATTTAACTTTGTTAACATCATTTATATTTTCACCTAAAATTTCTATTATGGTATCCTGTCTTTCATGGGTTGCTCTTGCTAAAAGCTTTGCTATATATAAGTTCATATGCTTTTTATTCACTAAATCTAAAGCCTTTTTCGATAAACCTTTTAAAAGAAGAAAATTGTTCACAGTAGTGCGACTTACACCTGTTTTTCTCGCTATGGTTTCAGTTACATTGAATTCATTTCGATATTTTTTATTTTTAGTGAGAATTTCATCTAGTAAGAATATGGATTTTATGAGGTTTTCTCTTGAGATTTTTCT
>JAVBPD010000118.1:0-2500 GCA_031549885.1 Clostridiaceae bacterium | reverse complement strand
GCTTGATGAAAAGATAAATGTAGTTAGTAATCTCACTCCTATAACTACAAAGATAATTATAGAGGTTCACAGGGAGCTTGTAAACCCATTTCTTAACATTGTTGCATCCTTTAAAAGGACAGAAGCTGCAAATTTTGCAGGCAAAGATATGAGAGGAAAGATAAAAAAGGCCTTTAAAGTTAAATATAACAAAGATGACATGGGATATTATATTGAAAAAAATATAATAGATGAAAATATATTAAAAAAATTAGAAGCAAATACAATTGGAGAAATGATAAAGATAAAGTAGGTTATTATAAAAAATTAAGATTTGAAAAATAAGTTGAATATTTATAGAGGAAAACCTTGAAAAAAACAGAATGCGTTTGAGGTTTATTTGTAGTTTAGCTAATAAATAATATTTTTAGTTTTATTTATTTTAATTTAAGGTATGATAAAAAGTATAAATTTTTAAATAAAAAATACATAAAAATTTTTCCAATTAATAGTAACATTTAAAACTGCAATTTTTTTAAGTTGTAGCTAATCTAGTTGTAGCTAATCTAAATGGTATTAAAAAATGGGCTGCTAATGAGGATTAAAATCCATAGCTTAGCAGCCCATATCTTTATTTTAAAATTAAAACTCTTTCTTCAATAGGAGCAAAATCTTTTTCACCTGGATTTTCCAATATGTTTCCAAAAGGCATTTGAGCAATTAAACTCCATGAATCGTTTAAATTAAACTCATGTTTAACTTCAGCATCGATAATGGGATTATAATGCTGAAGGGATGCGCCAAGTCCTTCAATTTTAAGAGCATTCCATATTGCAAATTGGAGCATTCCATTTGCTTGCTGAGCCCATATGGGAAAATTATCTTTATAAGTTGGAAACTTTTCTTGTAAATCTTTTACTATGCTTGTTTCATCAAAATACAAAATAGTACCATAACCATTGTTAAATGAATTTATTTTGTTCTCTGTTGAACTAAATGCTTTAGCTGGTACAATTTTTTTTAAAGTTTCCAAAACAATATTCCAAAGCTTTGTGTGATTTTCACCTAAAAGAAGAACAGCTCTAGCACTTTGTGAATTAAAAGCAGAAGGTGTATGTTTAACGCAATATTTCACAATTTCTTCAATGCGATCATCGCTTACCTTAACATCTTTACCAATTCCATAAAAAGTTCGCCTAGTTTTTATAGATTCGTAGAAATCCATTTTAAATCCTCCTTTTTGTTATTACTTTCATTATAGTACTAATTAGTAATATAATAAATGAGAAATTTTAATTTAGGAGGATTTAACAATGAGGGATTTTTCAGTCATATTTGATATGGATGGAGTTATAGTAAATAATAGCGAATTTCACAAAAGAGCATGGGATATTTTTTGTGCAAAGCATGGTATTTTTTTATCAGAGGAAGAGGTAAAAAATTATATTTATGGTACAACAAATAAATCAGCTTTAGAGTATATCTTTAAAGGAAATTTAAATGGTGAAGATGAAAAAAAATATAGCGATGAAAAGGAACTTACTTATAGAGAACTTTATAAGCCATTTTTAAAGGCAAATGAAGGAGTCATTGATTTTTTAAAGCTTTTAAAGCAAAATAACATAAAAACTGCAGTGGCAACATCTGCTCAACCTTCTAATTTAGATTTTATTATGGACAATTTAAATATAAAAGGTTATTTTGATTTTATAATACATGGAAAGCAAGTTAAAGAAGGAAAACCTTCCCCTGAAATATATTTAAAGGCAGCTTCTGGAATAAATTCTGATCCAAAAAAAACTATTGTATTTGAGGATTCTATACCTGGAATAAAGGCAGGACTAAATGCCAACATGAAGGTAATTGCAATTACAACCACCCATAAAAAAGATGAGTTAAAAGAAGCAAATTTGATAATAGATAGCTTTTTGGAATTAAAAACCATTGATGTTTTAAATAAAAGCGTAAATTTTATTTTGGGGTAATACCAGCAACTGTGCCATTAACTATACTATGTATTTTCCTAGCATAGTTAAGTGCTAGCATGCTTCTTCTACCTCAAAAAAAACACAAAAATGAAGGACTTTACCTCTTGACAATAATCGAATGTTCATTTATAATAAATGATATTATGAGAGTAAAAAATGAAAGCAAAAAAGATGCCATTTTTTCAGCAACTATCCGAATGATTAACGAAGTCGGATATGCTAATGTTTCTATGTCCAAAATTGCGAGGATAGCAGGGGTTTCTGCTTCGACTTTGTATACCTATTATGAAAATAAGGAGGATATGTTTAGGAAAGTCTACATTGAAGCAAAAAAGTTAATGCTTTCTGCTGGAAGCAAAGGTATAAACGAAAGCGAAACTGTCAAACAGTCTGCTAAGAGATTTTGCTTTAATGTGATTAACTTTTTAAAGGAGAAAGAAGAATACTTCCTTTTCATTGAACAATCTTCAAGTTCACCACTAATATCTGAAGCAATGTACGAAGATATTAATGTTCAAAATCAGAAGATATAT
>JAVBPD010000137.1:0-19169 GCA_031549885.1 Clostridiaceae bacterium | reverse complement strand
GTCCAACTGCGTCAAGCTTTTTATTTAAAAGAGCATTTAGGGCTAAATCTGGGTCATCCATTCTTCCAGCAACCATTACAGGAACAGATGCTACTTTTTTTAATTTTTCTGTTAATGGAAGGTATAAGCCCTTTCCAAAATACATTGGAGGATGAGCCCAGTACCAAGAATCATATGTACCTGCATCAGAATCAAAGGCATCGTAACCAGCTTCTTCTAAGATCTTTGCAGCTTCTAATGCTTCATCAACATCTCTTCCAAGCTCTACAAATTCCTCTCCCGGTAGAGCACCTTGTCTTAATGCCTTTACAAAGCTTTTAATACTAAAGCGAAGTATTACAGGAAAATCATTTCCACAGGATTTTTTTATAGCTTCTACAATTTCTGTGGCAAATCTTAATCTTCCTCTTAAATCTCCTCCATATTTATCAGTTCGCTGGTTAAATAATGACATAGCAAAACAATCTAAAAGATATCCTTCATGAACAGCGTGAACTTCTATTCCGTCAAAGCCGCATTGTTTTGCCGTATGAGCACCTTTGGCAAACATTTCCACGATATGCTCTACTTCAGCAGTTGTAAGTTCTCTGCATTTAATATTTGGTATCCATCTGTTGGTGGTAGGGGATGGTGCAATACATTCTCCATCAAGAATAAATGGAACAGCACTTCTTCCAAGACCTGCGGTTAATTGCAAAAATATTTTTGCTCCAAAAGGATGGATTTTATCCACCATTTCACGGGCAGCTTTAGCATATCTACCAGGATGTAAATTTGGAGAGGGAAAGGAATCATTTTTATGCTTTTCAATTTCATTGTCAACCCAGTGCGCACCAGTAATAATTAATCCAACTCCACCTCTTGCCCGTCTTTCATAGTATTCCATTGTGTCATAAGATAAGACACCGTTTTCATCTGAAACCAATTGAGAAGCCATAGGAGCCATGAAAAACTTGTTTTTGATTACTAATTTTCCGATTTTAAAAGGTTCAAACAAAGGACGAAATTTTTCTTGCATAAATTTGCCTTCTTTCTTTCATATTTAACTTTAGTGTAGCACTTTAAGTGGTTAAAATAAAGTTTTATGCAAAATAAAAGGGCTCAAAAGATACCCTCTTTTTAGCCCCTATAATGCTTCTAAATATTCATCATAAGTCATTCTTTTATCAATAATTCCATCTTCAGTGATGATTATAATTCTGTTAGCAATAGTTTGAATGAACTCATGATCATGGGATGTAAATAATACATTGCTTTTATAATCTGTAAGACCATTATTTAAAGCAGTAATGGATTCAAGGTCTAAATGATTTGTTGGTTGATCTAAAATTAACACATTTGAATGTGAAAGCATCATCCTAGATAACATGCAACGAACTCTTTCGCCACCAGATAAAACCTGTGCTTCCTTTAAAGCTTCATCTCCTGAAAATAACATTCTGCCTAAAAAACCTCTTAAATAGCTTTCAGATTTTTCTTCTGAAAACTGTCTCATAAAGTCAATTAAATTTAAATCTACACCATCAAAAAATTCTGAATTATCTTTAGGGAAATATGATTTAGTAATTGTAACTCCCCATTTAAAGCTTCCTTCATCAGGCTCTATTTCTCCAGTTAATATTTGAAAGAGGGTGGTGCATGCTATTTCATTTCCTAAAAAAACTATTTTATCATATTTTGAAACTGTAAAGCTTACATTATTGAGTATTTTCTCAGAAGAAATAGTTTTTGAAATACCTTCCACATATAAAATATCATTTCCAACTTCTCGCTCAGGTTTAAATCCAACAAAAGGATATCTCCTAGAAGATGGCTCAATGTCATCTATTGTAATCTTTTCTAGTAATTTTTTTCTTGCTGTGGCTTGTTTAGATTTTGAAGCATTAGCGCTAAATCTCTGGATAAACTCTTGAAGATCTTTAATTTTTTCTTCTTTTTTCTTATTTTGGTCTTTAACCATTTGAAGAGCAAGCTGGCTTGACTGATACCAAAAATCATAGTTTCCAACATATAATTTTATTTTCCCAAAATCAACATCCGCCATACTAGTACATACTTTGTTTAAAAAATGTCTGTCATGAGATACAACTATAACTATACCTTCAAAGTTTATTAAAAATTCTTCAAGCCATGATATGGATTTAATATCTAAATTGTTAGTAGGCTCATCAAGTAAAAGCACTCCTGGTTTACCAAATAAAGCTTGAGCTAATAGAACTTTTACCTTTTCCCCCCCAGATAATTCTCTCATCAATTTATAATGAAGTTCAGTTGAAATGCCAAGGCCTTGAAGTATAGAAGATGCTTCTGATTCTGCTTCCCAGCCATTCATATCAGCAAATTCAGCTTCAAGCTCTGCTGCCTTTATGCCGTCTTCATCTGAAAAAATTTCTTTTGCATAAAGCTCATCTTTTTCTTTAGATATTTTAAAGAGCCTTTCATTACCCATGATTACAGCAGTAAGAACTTCCACATCATCATATTGAAATTGATCTTGTTTTAAAACAGAAATTCTAGCATTTGGTGAAACAGATACCTCACCAGTATTTGCCTCTATCTCACCTGATAATATTTTTATAAAAGTACTTTTACCAGCGCCATTTGCACCTATAACCCCATAACACTTACCTGGTGTAAATTTTAAATTTACATTTTCAAATAATTTTCTTCCTCCATATCTTAAACTTAAGTTAGTAACTGTAATCAAAAGATATTCCTCCAATTTAATAAATAAAAATTTTATGATTTATTTTTTATCCCGCAAACTTGCTTCTGATACATATTTTCTAAGAAGCCAAATAATTATTATTGATATAATAATGAAAGCGGATACAATAAGCAATGAGTTAAATGAAGGTACCACAAATTTATATAGATACCTTAGTGGTTTAATAAAAAAGAAAGCTATAAACAAAACAAATACTAAAAGTACAATAGATCCTCTCCAATTATTTAATGGTCTACATACAGTATATAAAGTCCATATTTGAACGCAACCAATGTATATTATAATAAGAGCAGATAATTCTGATCTTGACAGATGCGTATTTGAATTCACCAAAAACCTATTTATATTTAACATCAAAAATGTCATAATTGCAATTATTATACTACTAGGTAAAGAGGTTGCTAAAATTCTTCTAAAAAATTTCCCTTTAATAGGGTCATCATTTGGTTCAAGTGCTAAGAGAAAACTAGGTATACCAACTGCAAATAAACTTACAAGGGAAATTTGTATTGGCTCATAAGGATAAGCTAAAGACCCCAGTATCATAAGTATTGACAATAATAATGAATAAAATGTTTTTACTAAAAATAAACAAGAAACTCTTGATATATTGTTTATTACTCTGCGCCCTTGCCTAATGACTTCAGGCAAAGAGGTAAATTTTGAATCAAGAAGAACAAATTGAGCTACAGCTTGAGTAGCTTCGCTTCCAGACGCCATGGCAATTCCACAATCGGATTTTTTTAAAGCTAATATATCGTTTATACCATCGCCAGTCATTGCAACAACATGACCATTTTTTTGCATTGCTTCTATTAATAAACTCTTTTGATCAGGCTTAACTCTTCCAAAAATAGTTGTTCTTTCAACAACTTCTCTAAGTGAATCTATGTCATTTGGCATTGTATTTGCATCTAAAGCTTCACCTAAAAGCCCAACCTGTTTTGCTAGATTACTTACAGTTAGTGGATTGTCTCCGGATATAATTTTAATAGATACCTTTTGCTTTTTAAAATAATCTAATATTTCTGATGCTTCTTCTCTAATTTTATCCTCTAATATTATGAGCATTTTAGTCTTAGCATTAGATGGCATATCATCTTTTAATGGGTTTTTGCTATTTAAAAGGGCAAGAACTCTAAAACCCATTTTAGAATACTCGTTAGATATATTTAAAATATGATCTTCCTTTATTATAATATCAGGTGCGCCTAAAATCCACGAACCATTATCTATAAATTCAATAGCTTGCCATTTTCTATGAGAAGAAAATGGTATTTGATTTTTAACCTTTAAATTAATAGATCCTTTAAAATGCTCTTTTAGAGCATCAGTAGAAACATTTTGCTCAGCATCATTTTTAGAAATGGCATATAATATTTTGTTTAAATACTCTTTATCATGATTAAAATAAATAACATCATTTACTTTAAGCTTTCCTTCTGTTAAAGTTCCTGTTTTATCAAGGCATAATATATCAGCCCTTGCTAAAGTCTCTATGGCATTTATATCTTGAGTAAGTGTTTTTATCATAGAAAGCCTTACTACACCTACCGCAAGTGCAACACTTGTTAAAAGAACAAGGCCTTCAGGTATCATGCCTATAATACCTGCAACAGAGCCTACAAGAGCATGTTGCCATATTTGATTTTTTACAAAAAAAAGCTGATTTGCAAATAGCAGTATGCCTGTTGGAATTATTGCTATAGTAACTATCCTAATAATTTTCTGTATGCTCTTTTGCAATTCTGAGGGAAGGATTTTATGTTTTTTTGCTTCTTTGCTTAATTTATTTATATAAGTATCTTTTCCATATTTAAATACTTGTGCTTTGCCATTGCCTTGCATAATTAAGCTTCCAGAGTATATTAAATCCCCATATTCTTTTATAACAAAATCTGATTCACCTGTAAGCTGGGATTCATCTACATCAATCACAGCATCATCTACTATAATAACATCTACAGGAATTTGCATACCTTTTTTTAAAAGTAAAATATCATCCTTTAAAAGTTCATGCTTATTTATTTCATATAATTCACCATTTCTTAAAACATTAACTTTGCTTTCCTTTAATAATGAAAGTTTTTCAATTGTTTTTTTTGCTCTAATTTCTTGAAATATTCCAATAATCGTATTTATTATAATTAAAGCCATAAAGGTTAAATTAATATAAGAACCAGTGATTATGATAAGAACGGCTAAGAATAAATTTATAAAATTAAATAAAGTAAATGTATTTTTAATTACAATTTCTTTAATTGTTTTATTAGGAGAATCTTTAAATAAATTTACCTCATTATTTTCTTGCCTTTTTTTAATTTCATTTGCATTTAAACCTAAATTAATATTTACAGGGTTATTTTCTAAATATTCAAGAGTTTTTTCTTTTCTAGTGTCCATATATCATTCCTCATAAATAAAACTTATACTTATAAATTATACAATAATAGTGGATAAATAAAATAGTATGTAAATAAACTTTTTATTAAAGATATAGTTTAAAATCCAAAATTTGGTTATAATCAATAATAATGCATAAACTAAGTAACAGATTTTTAACAATTTAAAATATAATATTGTTTTATGTAACGATTTATATATATAATAAAATCATAGTAATATTTTTTTATTATCTTTTTATAAACGGCTTATATTTAAAAAATAAGCTTCAACTTATATTAATTAGCTTTAAAATATAAATGTATAATGCATATTTTACTACTGTGTTTTATGAAAATAAAAAATTAATCTTAGAGAAGTCAAATTATTTGAATTAATCATATTTAAATGTCTTTTAAATTTAACATAAGAAAATTCAAAAATTATTAGTGAAATTATCAAAAATTGGAGGTAAAGATGGATTACATAAAAGTAACTCTTGAAGGCAAAAAAAAACTAGAGGATGAATTAGAACATAGAAAGATAGTGGTTAGGAAGGAAATTAAAGAAGCTATTAAATATGCCAGAGCACAAGGCGATTTAAGCGAAAATGCCGATTATAGTGCTGCTAAAGAGGATCAATCCTTAAATGAAACAAGGATTCAAGAACTTGAAAATATGCTAAAATCTTTAGTAATAATTGAGGAAGATGACTCAAGCGACACATTAAATATAAATAAAAAAGCTCTTGTTAAATTTTATGATACAGACACTGTTGAAGAAATTACATTGGTAAGTTCTGTGGAAGCTGATATTAAAAAAATGAAAATTAGCATAGATTCTCCAATTGGCATTGCATTATTTAAAAAAGGAGTTAACACAAAAGCTAAAGTAGAGGCACCAGATTATGAATATGAGGTTGAAATATTAAAAATATTTGACAAGTAATAATAAAACACGAAAATCCATATTAATGTATTAATTAATTTATTAGGAGTATGTATGTTCAAATTTTTTAATTCTTTAATATGGTCTGTGGCATATGCTTTAATTTACTTTACTATCATGCACATTGTAGCAATATTTATTTTATATATTTTTAAAATTACAGGATATGTACAAAGCTCAGATCCATTAACTTTATACTTAAACTTTAACAGAGCACTATATCCTTTGGTAATTATAGTAAGTATTTTATTATTTAATATAATTATAAATATACGAAGTGAAAAATTTTTGGATTTTTGTAAATTTAATAAGACAGATGATAAATTAATATTTTATTGTATTATCCTTACTTTTGGGCTTATACCTATAATTTCTATTATTGCAGGTTTTTTAAATTTATTTTTTAAATCCTATAATGAGACATCTAAAGCAATACAGGTTCTTTCAAATGATCCAATTATGATTTTATTTTTGATAGTTTTTATACCAATCATGGAGGAAATAGTATTTAGAGGATTAATTTTAAATGAAATTATAAATTCGACAAAAAATTATAGGCTAGCAATAGTTTTTCAAGCAGTTTTATTTGGCATATTCCATGGAAATATTGTACAAGGTATATATGCCTTTATATTAGGGATAGTCTTAGGGAGTATTGCATATATTTTCAATTCAATTTATCTTTCAATAATAATGCATTGTATTTTTAATTTAATGGGGAGTATTGTAATTGTTAAAATATCGAATATAACCAATAGCGTTTTTATAAATAACATTTTTGTAATAATCTTATTTATAATACAATTAATTTGTTTAAAAATAGCAATATCATTTTTTTATAAAGAAATAAAAATTAATACAAATAAAGACAGATTTTTGAAAAATAGTACTGTATAGCTAATTAATATAAATTTGATATTATTTTATAGGGAATATTAATACATATAGTGCCTTTACATAAAGGCACTTTGTTAAAATCTACCTAATATATTGACATTATTTTTAGAATTTTTTAAAATAATAAAGTCAGTTATACAACGTTATAATTAATTGATGTTTGGAGGAATTTGGTGAATGTTAACGTTTAATAGAGGTATACACCCACCTGAGAAAAAACACTTAACAGAGTCTATAAAAATTGAAAATTACGTTCCTAAAGGTGAAGTTGTGATTTTATTGCTGCAACATATAGGAGCGCCTTGTGAAGCAATTGTAAAAAAAGGAGATAAGGTACTTGTTGGACAGAAAATTGGTGAATCTAAATCTTCATTTTCAGCACCTGTACATGCTTCTGTATCAGGTATTGTAAAAAATATAGAGCCGCGTTTACAAACTGATGGGACTAGATCAATGGCTATAATTATAGAAAATGATAATTTATATGAAGAGGAAAAGAAAGTAAGCCACGATGATTTTAGCAAGCTTTCAAAGGAAGAAATAGTTAAAATAATAAAAGAATCAGGAATTGTAGGACTTGGTGGAGCATGTTTTCCAACGCATATAAAGCTTACGCCACCAGATGATTCTAAAATAGATTATATTGTAATAAATGCATGTGAATGTGAGCCATATCTTACTTCAAATCATAGAATCATGTTGGAATACTCAAATGAAATTGCATCTGGATTAAAAGTATTGCATCATATGTTTCCAAAAGCTAATATTGTAATCGGAATAGAAGATAATAAGAAAGATGCAATAGAAATAATGTCTAAATCTATAAAGGATTTATCTTATTGTGTTATTGACATATTAAAAACTAAATATCCTCAAGGAGGAGAAAAGCAGCTTATAGAGACAATAACAAAGAGGCAAGTTCCCTCTGGTAAACTACCTAGTGAAGTTGGTTGCATAGTGCAGAACATAAATACAGTTTTAGCTATTAAAGAGGCTGTTATTGATGGAAAATCATTAACCCATAGAATAGTTACAGTAACTGGTGACATTGTAAATAATCCAAGAAATTTATATGTACCATTAGGAACAAGGCTTTCAGAATTAGTAGATTTTTGCGGAGGTTTAAAAGAAGAAGCAGGTAAAGTTATATCAGGAGGTCCAATGACAGGATATCCATTAACTACATTAGACATCCCTTGTCTTAAAAGCACATCATCACTTTTATTTTTTGGCAGAAAAGAAGCAAAGTTTTTAGAAGAATCTAATTGCATATGTTGTGGAAGATGTTCAAAAACATGCCCCATATTTTTAAATCCACAAAAATTAAATAAACTAGTTTTAGTGAAGAAGTATGATGAATTTGAAAAAAATAATGGAATGGACTGCATAGAATGTGGCTGTTGTTCATATATTTGTCCTGCAAAACGACATCTTACACAGTCCTTTAAAGTTGGTAAGAGAACTGTTATACAAAATAGAAAGAAAGGGAATCATTGATATGACAAACGATTATTTAATAGCGTCTTCTTCACCTCATATAAAATCAAAGGATACTACTAAATCAATAATGAGAGATGTTCTAATAGCTCTTGCACCTGCAGCTATTTTTGCTATATATCACTTTGGATTAAATGCTTTTTTATTAATTATTGCTTGCGTTGCATCTTGTGTAGCAACTGAATATATATTGCAAACATTGACAAAGAGAAAAGTGACAATTGGTGATTTAAGTGCAGCTGTTACAGGTGTTCTATTAGCTTTTAACCTTCCTCCAACGCTTCCAATTTGGATGGCAGTAGTAGGTTCAGTATTCGCAATTTTTGTTGTAAAATTTATTTTTGGAGGAATTGGCAGAAATATTGTAAATCCAGCGCTTTGTGCAAGAGCATTTTTGCTTGCTTGTTACCCTGCAAATATGACAAATTTTCAGATAGATGCAATTACAGGTCCAACACCTCTTGAAATTTTAAAAAGCAATTCAGCTACTGCAATATTGTCATTTAAAGATGCAATTTTAGGATTTAAAGGAGGTTGCATTGGCGAGGTTTCAGCAATTCTTTTAATAGTTGGAGCTATATATTTAGTAATAAGAAGGGTAATAACCTTAGAAACACCTCTTTCTTATATAATAGTTGTTTTAATATTTTCCTTAATAAGCAATAGAACAAATGGTTTTTTTCAAACTCAATCTTTTTTTAATGGAGCATATGAGATTTTTGCTGGAGGGCTTATGCTTGGGGCATTTTTTATGGCAACAGACTATACAACAAGCCCTATGACAAGAAACGGAAAAATAATATTTGGAATTGGATGTGGAATTATAACATCTGTAATAAGGCTTATGGGCGGATATGCAGAAGGTGTATCCTATTCAATTTTATTAATGAATTTACTTGTACCATTTATAGATAAATTTACTCCTGAAAAAATTTATGGAGGTATTAAAAATGAAAGAAAATCTTAAACTTGCTATGATTTTAGCTATAATTGTTGGAATTTCCACTGCATTATTAGCTTTAACTTATGCCATAACTAAAGGACCTATTGATAATACGAGAATGGAAAATGAAAAAAAAGCAATGCAAGAAGTCATGGAAAGCGCTAAAGATTTTCAAAAAATTAACATAACATCGCAAGAGGCTAATTCGAGCATATTAGAGATAAATAAAGCAATTGATGGCAGCAATGTTGTAGGATATACTTTTTCCATGAATATTAAAGGTTATGGAGGGTATGTGAATTTTCTCGTTGGCATAGATAAAGATTCAAAGTTAACTGGCATGAAAGTACTAAAGCACAGTGAAACTCCTGGGTTAGGTGCAATTAGCACTACAAAGGAATTTCAATCTCAATTTGTAGGGAAATCTATTGATAATGGAATTAATTATATAAAAAGTGGCACTCCTAAAGAAGATGAAATCTCAGCGATAACTGGAGCAACTATTACAACTAAAGCTATAACCACAGGAGTGAATGATGCAATTAATTATTATAATGAATATTTGAAAGGGAGTGAATGATTATGAGCATTATTAAAGAAAGGCTAAACGCAGGTTTATTTACTGAAAATCCACTTTTTGTTCAAATTTTAGCAACTTGTCCAACACTGGCAGTAAGTACATCAATTACAAATGCAATTGGCATGGGACTTGCAGCTACAGCTGTTCTTGTTGCATCAAATGTTGTTATATCATTAATTAGAAAGTTTATACCAGATAAAATAAGAATACCAGCATTTATAACGGTTATTGCTGCATTTGTTACTATTGTTCAGTTCTTATTAGAAGGTTTTGTACCGACGCTTTATAATTCACTTGGACTTTTTATTCCTCTTATTGTTGTTAATTGTATTATACTTGGAAGGGCAGAAGCATATGCATCTAAAAATACTGTTTATAAGTCATTGTGGGATGGCATTGGAATGGGATTAGGATTTACTTTAGCGCTACTAGCTTTAGCATTTTTCAGAGAGCTAATAGGAGCTGGTACATTTTTAGGATTTAAAATCATTCCATTTTATAAGCCAGCGCTTCTTATGATAATGCCACCAGGTGGATTTTTAGTTTTGGGTTTTATAATGGCAACTTTAAATTATTTTAAAATTAAGAAGAAGGCAAGTACAGAAAAGACAAAAGAATTAGAAAAAATGGAAAGGATTGAAGAGGTGGCATAATGGAATTATTTTCAATCTTAGTAACCGCTATATTAGTTAATAATTATATTTTCTCTCAATTTTTAGGTATATGTTCGTTTTTAGGTGTTTCCCAAAAAACTGAAACAGCAAGAGGAATGGGCCTTGCAGTAACATTTGTTATGACGCTAGCTGCAACTATGACTTATCTTGTTAATTATTTTATTTTAGTAAATTTTCATATTGAATATTTGTCAACCCTTGCATTTATTTTAGTTATTGCTGCTTTAGTTCAGTTTGTAGAAATAGTAATGAAAAAAACGCAGCCTGGGCTTTATAGAGCATTAGGAATATATTTGCCACTTATTACAACAAATTGTGCTGTACTTGCAGTTGCAGTTACAAACATGAACAATCAATATAATTTAATACAGTCAGTTGTAAATGCTGTAGGATCTGCTTTAGGTTATATGCTTGCAATTGTTCTGCTTGCAGGAATAAGAGAAAAGATGGAAGAGAACACTGATATACCAGAGTCCTTTAAAGGATTTCCAATTATCTTAGTAACAGCAGGAATTATGGCCATTGCCTTTTTAGGTTTTAAGGGATTAGGGGGAGGACATTAGATTGAATATTTTAATACCTGTTTTAATATTTGTTTTAATAAGCATAGCATTTGGACTCTTACTTGGTTTTGCCAATGATAAGTTTAAAGTTGAAGTTGATGAAAGAATTCCTTTAGTGAGGGAATGTTTGCCTTCAGCAAATTGTGGAGGATGTGGATATGCAGGTTGTGATGCATATGCTTCTGCAATTGTTAATGAAGGCGCAAAAACAACCAAGTGCCTTCCAGGAGGTCAAGTTTGTATAGATAAAATCTCACAAATTATGGGTGTAAAAAATGAAAAAATTGAGCCTCAAGTGGCATTTGTTCAATGTAATGGTACCGAAGATAATACAAAGGCAAAATTTATTTATCAAGGAATTGTAGATTGTAATCATGCTATGGTCATGCCTGGAAAAGGTCCAAAGGTTTGTGAATATTCATGCGTTGGCTATGGCAATTGTGTTAAGGTATGTGCTTTTGGAGCAATAACAATAAAAAATAATGTGGCAGTTATTGATGAAGAGAAATGTACAGCTTGTGGAACATGTGTTAATACATGTCCAAAAGGAATAATTAAATTATTGCCCAAAAAATCTAAAGTTAGGATAAGATGCTCATCGAAAGCAAAAGGAAAAGATGTTATAAGTTCTTGTTTTGTTGGATGTATTGGATGTTCATTGTGTGAAAAAACATGTAAGACGCGTACAGAAGCCATTATGATAAAAGATAATTTACCAACATTTGATTATGATAAGTGTAATTCCTGTACAGCATGCGCAGAAAAATGCCCTAAAAAATCAATTTATGTTGTAAATAAAGGTATATAAAATGGAGCAAATTGGTACAGTAATAAGCTTGGATGGCTCAAAAATTAAAGTTTTATTTAATACAAAATTAGGTTGTGGAGGTTGTGCTGGATGTAAATCATCTTGCACAACAGGCACAACATTTATTAAAATAGAAAATACTATTAATGCTAATATAGGAGATAAGGTTTATGTAACGATGGAAAAATCAAGTTACAATAAAATGACCTATTTGGCTTATTTAATACCGACTATATTTTTGATTGTTGGGATTTTCATCGGTGTTTATTTGTTAAAAAATGAGCTTTTAGCTATATTAATTGGATTTGTATTATGTTTTTTAACTTATTTTATATTTGGAAAATTATTTAAAAATGTAGATTTTAAATATAAATTAACTAAAGTTATAAAATAATTAAAATTAGATATGTTTTGACTTGAATTCATATTGTAATACTAATTTAAGCATTAGATATGAAACAAATACAAATACAATTGATGCATATAACGATAAAAACATATCAAAGCCAAGGGCATAAAAAATGGTTTGAATTGTAACAGCAAGAGTCATTACATAAAAGGATAATTTATATAAATCAATAAATTTATAGTTCATGATTTTAGCTGGAATAGAATTATTAAACCCTGCTATAAAATATGCTGAAACCATTTTTCCAATGAAAAATAAAATTAATGTTAAAATAAAATAAAAAACGTCTAATATTATATTCACTGAATTTAATGAATATAAAAATTCATCTTTTGATAAAGTTTGAAAATCTAAATTAGGCAGATTAGCTTCTGAACCGTTAAAATAAGCCATAATATTTTTATCCTTTATAACTATATAATTTCTATTAGAATCAAGATTAAGAGTTTCACTTCCACTAGAAAAGTATATAGTAACATCATTAATATCTAATTGTTTTGGACTGTCTTCAATAATAAAGTTACCATCTTGTATCCTAAAATTCCAAGATGACATTGTATTAATTACTTTATTAAATTGCTTGTTTATGCGATTTATTTTAAGATATCCTTGAATAGATCCAAAGATAAATGTAAGCAAAAGCAAATACATAAATGCTCTTTTAAGGGTATATTCTTTAAATTTATAAATTTCGTTAATTTTATAGTAACATGTTAAAAAGTCCTTGAACATTTTTTCCTCCTAAATAATTTCATAGAATTATTATAAGGCAAAAATTTTATTTAAACTATAGGGAATTGTTTAATATGAGTTTTTTAGTGAATAATAAAAATTATATATGTGAAAACTACTCCAGTAAAATTTACAACAAGGGGTAGTTTTTTTGATTGATAGAGATAGTATCATAATTTCTAATTTAAAATATGTAAAAAATATTGCATATAATTTCAAACTAGATACGCTTAGCTTTATGGATTATGATGATTTAATGAGCATTGGTATAATAGGGCTAGTTAATGCAGTTATTACTTATGATGAAACAAAAAACATGAAATTTAAGAATTACGCCTTATTAAAAATTAAAGGTGCCATTATTGATGAATTTAGAAAAGGTAGCCTAATACCTATAAATAAATATAACCAAATTAAACTATATTTTAATTCCATAGAAGAATTAAAGAAAGAAGGATCTTTAAGCCTTTCTAAATCCAATATATCCAAGAAGATGAACATATCCATAAAAGAAGTTGAACAAATTGAAAGTAACATATATTTTATAAACACGGTTAGTTTAGATTATATAAAAAATGAAGATGAAAACAGCTTTTATAATATAAAAGGCAATGAGTTGACACCTGAGGAGCATTACTTTAAAAAGTATGAACTTACTTTTTTAAATAAAGCTTTAAGATCCTTACATAAAAATGAAAAAGAAGTAATTTATCTATATTATTTTATGGGTTTAAATTTAAAGGAAATAGGTACAAAATTAAATTTAAGTGAAGGAAGAATATCTCAAATAAATAAAAAGGCATTAAATAATTTAAAAAAAATATATAAAGAAAGTTATGAAAGTAATTAGAAACAAAATTATATCATATATATGTACAAACATAATGCTAATTGAGGTGAATTTTTTGAGAGTAAAATGTCCATTTTTAGAATCATTAAATAGGTATGATATATGCCATGTTTTTAGAAATGATTGTTTTACACTAATGAAAGAGGTTATTCCAGAAGATGATACAAGGTTATACTTAAGAAATGAAAACAATAACCCATATGCAAGCTTTAATGAGAACGAGATAACTGTGAGTTTTATTTCATTAAGTGAATTAATAGAATAACAACTTAGGACTTGGCTTGACCCAGGTCCATAGTTTTTTAAAAAATAATTGATATTTGTGTATATGAATTTAGTGTGATATTATTATTTATATGTTATTTTCTTTAATAAAATATGGAAGGATGATAAAAATGTTAGCAAATGCTATTGAAATGATGAATAAAGCAAAAGAAGGCCATTATGCTGTAGGCCAATTTAATATAAACAACCTTGAATGGACTAAAGCTGTTTTATTAACTGCGCAAGAATTGAATAGCCCTGTTATATTAGGTGTATCAGAAGGTGCAGGTAAATATATGACTGGCTTTACAACTGTTGCATCTATGGTAAAGGCTATGGATGCTTCATTAAAAATTACAGTGCCTGTAGCTATTCACTTAGATCATGGAACATATGAAGGTTGTTTAAAGTGTGTAGAAGCAGGCTTTACAAGCATTATGTTTGACGGAAGTCATTTCCCAATTGATGAAAATGTTCAAAAGACAACAGAGCTTGTAGAACTTGCTCATAAAAATAATATTTCTATTGAAGCAGAAGTGGGAAGCATTGGTGGAGAAGAAGACGGGGTTATTGGAATGGGCGAAGTTGCAGACCCTGAGCAATGTAAGCTGATAGCTTCCTTAGGAATAGATTTTCTAGCAGCAGGCATCGGAAACATACATGGAGTTTATCCTCCTAATTGGAAGGGTTTGGACTTTAATGCTTTAGAGAAAATCCACAAAGCTACTTCAGGTATTCCACTTGTACTGCATGGTGGCACTGGAATACCAGAAGAAATGATTAAAAAAGCAATTAATTTAGGAGTTGCTAAAATTAATGTAAATACTGAATGCCAACTTTCTTTTGCGGCTGCTACAAGAAAATACATTGAAGAAGGAAAAGATAAAGTAGGAAAGGGATTTGACCCAAGAAAATTATTAGATCCTGGTTTTAAAGCAATTATGAAAACTGTTAAAGATAAAATGGAATTATTTGGATCGGTAGGAAAAGCATAAATTTAAATATTAATCCTTAAAAAAGTTAACTTTGAAAGATTTTACTATCTTTAAAGTTAACTTTTTTACATTAAAAATTGCTGATTAAATAATGAGCATATTTATAAAAAAAGAGCCAATAATATTAAGGGTGATTAAATATGAAAATAGGATTTCCAAGAGCTCTTCTTTATTACAAATATAAATATCTTTGGGAAACATTCTTTAGCGAATTAGGTTTTCAAATTGTTTTAAGCAGTGAATCAAACAAAGAAATTCTTCAAAACGGAATAAAATTTTCAATTGATGAATGCTGCCTTCCTACAAAAATTTACATGGGCCATGTATATTATTTAATAGATAAATGCGATTATATTTTAGTTCCTAGAATTGAGAGCTTTGCGCCTAAAGAAGTTGTATGTGTGAAATTTAATGCCATGTATGACATTGTAAATAATGTGTTTAAGGGTGTAAAGTTAATAGATTATAATTTAGATATTGTAAATGGTGAAAGCGAATTAAAGGGTTTTATACAAATGGGAAGGAGATTAGGTAAAACTTACCTGCAAAGTTTTAAAGCTTATAAAGTTGCTAAAAAAGTTCAATTGATAGAGCAAAGATTAAAATTGAAGAATCAAGAAGAGCTAATAAAAAATGAAAGCTCCTTAAAAATTCTTTTGGTTTCTCATCCATATAATTTATATGACAAGGTCATTGGGTATCCAGTTGTTAACCAAATTAAAAGGCTAGGAGCGATTCCTATTTATGCTGACATTGTAGATAGCGATGATTCTGTAAAAAGGTCTAAGGAAATTTCAAAATGCTTATATTGGACATATAACAAAGAATTGCTAGGTGCCATCAATATTTATAAGGACAAAGTTGATGGAATAATTCTTTTAACAGCATTTCCCTGTGGAACAGACTGCCTTGTAAATGAATTAGTGATTAGAAAGGTTAAAGATGTGCCAGTTTGCAATATTGTTGTAGATGAACTGCAAGGAGAAACTGGAATCCAGACAAGAATTGAAAGCTTTTTAGATATTATAATACAGAAAAAGAAAGGAGGTTATTTTAATTATGGATAAAATAATAAGCTTTCCTCATATTGGAAATTATCATGTGGCAATAGAATTTTTGCTTAAATCATTGTTTAAGGATCATAAAATTAAGGCGGCTCCACCAATAACTAAAAGGACTATTGAAATTGGCAGCAAATATAGTCCGGATATTGTATGCATTCCATTTAAATATAACTTGGGAAATTATATAGAATCATTAGAAAGTGGAGCTAATATTTTAATACAATCTGGTGGTGGATGTAGATATGGATATTATGCAGAAATTCAAGAACAAATACTAAGAGACTTAGGATATGATTTTGAATTTATATCAATTTTAGGAGACAATATAAACCCAATAAGGTTATATAATATTTGCAGGCAAATTGGATCTAAATGTTCTATATATAAATTTGTTTATTATATTAAATTAACATTTAAAATAGTGAATGTAATTGATAAAATAGAAAGTTATATCAGAGAAAATATAGGCTTTGAAACTAAAAAAAATAGCTTTGAAATATTGCATAAAGAATTTTTAAAAGAACTAAAAGATGTAAAAAGCTTTAAAATGCTTAAAGCTATATATCTTAATTATGATAGAAAATTTAAA
Organism: Clostridiaceae bacterium; assembly: GCA_031549885.1. Taxonomy (GTDB): domain Bacteria; phylum Bacillota; class Clostridia; order Clostridiales; family Clostridiaceae; genus WQUF01. The sequence goes on along the minus strand of JAVBPD010000137.1, from coordinate 2,246 downwards.
AATATTAAAATTTACAAACCTGATGAATGTTTAAAAGTAGGCCTCGTTGGGGAATTATATACGCTTATGGAGCCATTTAGCAATTTTTTTATTGAAAAGGAACTTGCTAAATATAATATGGTAATGAGCAGATTTACTACTGTATCTTTTTTATTATTTGAAAAATCAAAGGTTTTTAAAAAAACATTAAAAAATGCTGATGGATATTTAAAATATCATATTGGAGCTGATGGAACAGACAGCGTAGCAAATACAAAATTATTAGCCCAAAATGGTTATGATGGTATAATACATGTTAAACCATTTGGTTGTACTCCTGAAGTAAATGCCATGCCTATGCTTCAAAATATAAGCAAAGATTATAAAATACCTATTTTATATCTTAGCTTTGATTCACAGACTGCTGAAATAGGCGTAAAGACAAGGTTAGAAGCCTTTAATGACATGATAATAATGAGAAAACAAAACAGAACAATAATTTAAACAAAGGATGGGAATAAAATGATAAAGGGTTATTTAGGCGTAGATATTGGATCTATTTCCACAAAAGCTGTAATTATCGATGAAAAGAATAAAATAATTGCACAAAAATATATTTGGACTGAGGGGAACCCAATTGAAGCAGTAAGGCAAGTTATAATGGATTTAAAAGATCAGATTAATGGTGAGGATATAGAGGTGCAATCAGTTGGAACAACAGGGTCTGCACGCAATTTAATTGCATCTATGCTTGAAGCTACTATTGTGAAAAATGAAATTACAGCTCATGCCGTTGGCACTCTTTCTGTTTTTAAAGATACGAGAACTATTTTTGAAATAGGTGGTCAGGATTCAAAGATCATATTAATTGAAAATGGAATTGTTATAGATTATGCTATGAATACCCTATGTGCAGCTGGAACTGGGGCATTTTTAGGATCTCAAGCAAGAAGGCTTGGAATTGATGTTGAAGAGTTTGGAAGTATTGCATTAAAATCAAACAATCCAACAAAAATAGCAGCGAGATGTACTGTTTTTGCAGAATCAGATTTAGTTCACAAAGCTCAAATAGGGCATAAAAAAGAAGATATTATTGCAGGGCTTTGCATGGCAGTTGTCAATAATTATTTAAACAATGTGGGTAAAGGAAAAAGTATAAAATCCCCTATTGTATTTCAAGGTGGAGTTAGCAAAAACGTTGGTGTTATAAAAGCATTTGAAATGGCAATTGGAGAAAAAATATATGTAGATGAAAATGCACATTTAATGGGAGCTTTAGGCGTTGCCATACTTTCTAAAAATTATAAAAAAAGCAATGGGTTTGATTTTAATATAACAAAAATGAACTTTAGCACAAAAGGTATTGAATGTGAAAAATGCGCCAATCATTGTGAGATTGTTTGCTTTTATAAAGATGAAAAATTAATTGATGCTTGGGGGAATAGGTGTGAAAGAGGATCAAAGGTGGGCTAACCTATAAAAACTTACAATTTTTTGACTCCATCTTTAAAAAAATTACAGTTAAGATGTTACTTTTTTAAAATATAAATTTTTAGACAAGAATTTGTTTTAAAAAAATGATTTTTAATTATCTTTAATTAATTTAAAACTAATTTAGGATTACTTGTATGACAAAAAAACCCTTCTTAATTAATTTTTTTCAAAAGGTTTAAACTTAAAACGATCATTCATATTTTTGGTTTATTTTAAATTAGAAAATATTTTAAAAAGAATTATTTTATGATTTCCCCTATTGTCATGGATTGTAATTTTTTAAGGAGCTTTTCGTCGATTATATTTTTCTCTATATAAAATCCCATCTCTTCTTCATTAACCTTAACTTTAAACACGTTGTTATATTTTCCCTTCATCTTATTTGCTGCAATTTTACTTGCATGACTTTTTTTAAAGGATAGAAGGTGTTCAAGAAGTGGGTTTGCAATATCCCTGTGAACTTCTACAGTTATTTTTGTTTTCATTGGGGTTAATTCATCTACCATTTTTATCTTTTTTTCTAACTTTTCTATGGATATATTGTTTTCGCTGGTCAATAGCTTTAATTTAAATATTGTATTTATTCCCTTTATTCCAAACCTCTCTAAGATGTTTATTTGAGTTTCCTTTGACACCCTAGCAAGGTATAATGCTGCTCTTAAGGTAATCCTTTCTTCATATAATAAAGTGCGAGCAGGATCGCATAAATTCTTAACCTTTATAAAGTTAAAAACTGAAGACTGAGAAATTTCAAAGGTTTTAGCAAGTTCAAC
>JAVBPD010000149.1:0-4862 GCA_031549885.1 Clostridiaceae bacterium | reverse complement strand
TTTATATATTTCTTTGTTTTGTGATATATAAAAATTATATATAAATCTACATACACCAATAGTCATTTTTATTGCTTTTTCTTGCTTGTTGCTAGGATTAATTTCTGTTTTGTATGCTCTATACATTTTTTTATTTCACTTCCGTACTTTTATACTTTAAATACTTTATATTATATTTGAATATATTTAACTATATTTTTATGAATTATTCATAACCTCCTCTATCTATTATTTATTAAATCTATCACAAATGTTTAAAAATAGTCAAATATTTTTCTTTTATATGTATAATTTATTTTATAATAAATTATACATAATAGCTATAAATTATTGAGTTATATCAATAATTTATTGCATAATATTTTAATAATTGAAAAGGACCTAATGGTCCTTTTCAATTATTATCAAGTAAGATAATATCTTAAATTAATTTTCTGATAAAGCGTTATAGATAAGCTCTAAATTGCTCTCCATTCTGCTTAAATATCCATGTGTGCCTTCTTTTTCATATTCCATGGTGTCAATTACTAAAACTTTAGCCCCAACTTCTTTTGCTAAAGTGTCTGTAACTTCTTTATTAACCATTTCTTCACCAAAAATCACCTTTACATTGTTTTTCTTGCAAAAATCAACTAAGTCAGATAATGTCTTAGCATTTGGCTCCCCTGAAGAAAAAATATCTTCAATGCTCTGAGTATTTAAGCTAAAATCCCTTGCTAAATAATTAAAAGCTTCATGACCTGTTACTAAATCTTTATTAGAAAGCTTTGAAAACAAATCCTTATATTTTGTTAATAAATCATGGCATTTTGATTTAAAATTATTATAATTTAATTCGTATGTATCCTTATTATCAGGGTCTTCCTTTATAAGTACATCCTTTATTTTTTCTCCATAATATTCTCCTCCAGTTAAACCCATCCAAATATGAGGGTCAAGCACTCCATTTTCATTTATCACATCATACCCATCAGATAAATTGTATAAATCAAGCTCTTTAGGGGAGGATTCTATAACTTTTAAAAGCCAAGGCTCCATGTTAAGCCCATTGCAAACAAAAATATCATAATCTTTTAAATTTTTCATATCGTTAACTTTAGGCTCATAATCGTGAATTTCCACTCCTTGAGGAACAAATGTGTTAAAATCCATCTTTCCCTTTCCAATTTCCTCTGCAATTTCCTTTAATGGGTTAATTGAAATCATAACCTTTGAATATATGGCATTTGAGCTTGTTGTTGAAAAAGGTTCTTCTTTTCCACAACTGCTCCCCATAAAAACAAACATATATAGCAAAACAAAAAAAATTAAAACTTTTTTCATAATTTTTCCTTTCTAGTTGCAATTTTTTCGCATTTAGGTCTATAATTATATTATTGCATGATAATATTTGTGTCAATATTAGTTTATAAAATTAATTTCAAAAAATTACCGGAGGAAAATATGATTCTTATAAAAAATTTAAGTTATAAATATCCTATGTCAAGTCAATATATAATAAAAGATTTAAATTTAAACATTGAAAAAGGCGATTGCTTAACAATAACAGGCCCTAATGGCTGTGGAAAAAGTACTTTATTAAAGCTACTTTTAGGTTTTTTAACGCCAACTTTAGGAGAAATAAAGATCGATTCAAAAAAAATATCATATGTTCCTCAAAATTTAGATAATATAAATTTATCATTTCCTATTTCTGTAATAGAATTTTTAAATTGTCACAGAAAGGTTCTTAAAATAAAGGATAAGAACTCCATAGAAACAAATATGCATGCTTTGGATCTTTGTAGTTTAAGAAATGAACTAGTTGAAACACTTTCTGGTGGTGAAAGGCAAAGATTGTTTTTAGCAAGAGCTCTTATGGGAGATCCAGACATTATATTTTTAGATGAACCTTCAACTGGAATGGATTTTGAAAGCTTAAAAAAAGCAAAGAGAATACTCCAAAATAGAAACTTAGAAAAAAGTTTAACTATTGTTATTATTGAACATAATTTATCTTTTATAAATGAGATGTCAAATAAAATATTGAAATATAAAGAAAATTCTTATGAAGTTATTATAAACAAAAATTCAAAGAAGGTGCTTTATGTTTAAATATGATTTTATGATAAATGCTTTTTTATAGGCATTTTAATTAGCATTCTTTGTACAAGTATTGGGTTATTTGCAGTATTAAAAGGCTACTCAATGATCGGTGACACCCTTGCTCATGGATCTTTAGCTGGAGTTTCTGTAGGGATGTTGCTGGGGTTTGATCCTTTAATAACTGCACTTGTATTTTCCATATCCTTTGGCATACTTGGGGAAACTTTAAGAAATTATTATAAAAAATATTTTGAACTTATTATGGTAATTATTCTTTCCCTTGGCACTGGAATTGCTCTTACAATTATGAGTTCTGGAAAATTAAAATCAAATATAAATTCTTTTTTATTTGGAAGTATTTTAACTGTTTCTACAAATGAAATAATTCTAGTTTTAATTTTAACTGTTTTAACATTATTTGTAGTGTTTATTTTTTATGATAAATTAATTTATACCACTTTTGATGAAGATGGCGCTAGAATTGCGGGCATAAATGTAAAATTAATTAATTACATATATTCTATTTTAGTAGCTGCTGCAATTGCAGTTAATATTAAAATTGTTGGAGTCTTAGTTTTAAGCTCTATGATATCGCTGCCCACAGCTTCTGCACTTCAGCTTAAGATGTCATTTAAGAATACCTTAATTGCAAGTTTCTTTTTTAGTTTTTTTAATATAATTTCATCTTTAGTAATTTCATATTATTTAAATTTATCGACAAGTGGAATTATTGCTTTAGTTTCAGTTTTTACTTTGCTCATAACTATTATAATAAAAAATTTATTCTTTAGAAGATAAAACATATAGATCTTTTAGTAAATTTTTTAACATCATTATCATATAATGTGAATATTATAATAATAAAGCATTTTTTAAAGGAGGGAATTTTATGAGAAGAAAAAGGACCATCTTTCTCATTTGTTTTTCCTTGTTTGGATCTAAAAACAGCTTTAAAAAAATATCTAAAAAGCGATAAAGATGTTTTTCACTAAATTTCTAGAATTTTTGTATGTGGGAGCTTCTGGCTTCCTTTTTCTTTAATTTGTTAACCATTTTTTAGCATCTTCTTCATTTAAAAATACTCTAAATATATTTCCCTTATTGCTTTCATCAGCCATTTCTTTAAATCTACCTGTTAATTTACCTTCATCCTTTAAAACAAGAGCAGCTTTAATATTATAATTTGTGAATTTTTGCAATACAAAGCCTGCAAGCCCTGTTTTTAAATCGTAAAAGTCAGATGAAATAACATCATCGTATAGCATTATGTTTTTAATATTTGTTTCAAAGCAACCATTTATAACTTCTAAGCCGTCCTTTTCATTTGACAGAATTCTCTCTTTATTATTAAATTTTAAATATTTTTTATTATTTTCTTCCATAATATTGTAAGTCATATTTATCCCCAATCTTAAATTGTATTTTATGATATATTAACTTATATTCTTAATCAATGCAATATTTATTCATTAGTTTCTTTTATGCAAGAATAGAAGCCATCTACGATTTCTTTATTTAAACTTATATCATTTAAGTTAATATCCTTTATTATAATAAAATCATCTAAAATAAATTCTCAAGCTTTTTATATAGTGATCTTTTTTATGGTAAAATAAATTATGATTATAAATCATAAAGCGAGGAGTTTATTTATGGAAAAAGTGTTATGGGTTATAAGCACTGATAAAGCCATAGGTTCAAAGGGCAATGATGGCTTAGAAATAGTAAATGATTATCTAGAAAAAGGATGGACAGTAAAGCATATTTCAGCTTGTACTATGGGAGATAGCGTTGTCCGAGGGCAGGCATATATTGTTATAGAGAAAAAAGAATAAAGTTTTCCATAACTATTTTATTTCTAAAAATATCATTTGCAAAAACAGGAAACAAATGCTGGCATTGTATTGTTTCCTGTTTTTCTTTATATTTAAACTTTTCTTGTCAATAAACCTAGCTCAGGTGTTTGGGTAGAGGGAGCATCTATGTACTGAAATGTAGATGGCTTTTTATGGTAATTAAAATAGACAATAAAAAACTACTCTATTATTTTTAAATTTTGAGTAGCTTCATACTGTTAAAATATTAAATTTATACCATCTATTTGTAATTATTAATAAGAATCCTTTGAGTCATGTCTAAATTAAAATTTCCATAGGGATTTACGTGACTATAAATTAAAGGAGTTAATCCTCTGAAATCCTCTTGCATCATTATATCATAAAGTTTTTCATCAGAAAGTACTTGTTGTATCATTAGTGTATTTATATATAGCTGAAACATTGAATATTGTTCAAAGAGATTTTGATGGTTCTATTATTAGTGGTGAAATTGGGACACATACATTAAGAAAAACTTTTGGGTATCATGCTTTTGAAAATGGAACTTCTTTAGAATTATTGATGGAATTGTTTAATCATTCATCAAAAGCTCAAACTTTGAGATATATTGGTATTACTGAAGATCAAAAAAGAGATGTTTATTTGCAATCCAATTTGGGTTAAAAATTTTATTATGAAGATGAGATAAAAAAGCTACAAAATTTAAATTAAATTCATTTTATAAAACGAAAGGGTGACTTTGACGTGCCAGAAAAAGATAATTCTGATGCTAATGAACTATGATGCACCTACAGAAAAGTTAGTATAATTGAAATCTACACGAAACGCTAATTCTTTTGAACCGCCGTGATCCGTACGTACGGTGGTGTGAGAGGTCGGCTACTCAATTAATGGGTAGCCTCCTACCCGATTGTAAAAAATAAGTCAAAAATATTTATT
>JAVBPD010000074.1:0-16334 GCA_031549885.1 Clostridiaceae bacterium | reverse complement strand
GACATTTATTATATTATCAGCTTTTTTTCTTTCTGTTCCTTTTATTTTTCTCATTTTTACAGCATTTTATCTACTTCTTTGATCTTTTCTTCCTTTTTCTCCTCTTTCCTTATAGTGATACACTTGGCTGTGTATATGTTGTTGTTTTCATTTACTTATCTTATTTTTACCCTTTTTAACCATTTATATACCATAAATAATACAATTGAAAATGAAAATATTAAAAATAAAATATATATTAAACAATTTAAAAAAAACTGTTCTGGCAACATTTGTATAACTGGATCTTTTTTATAATCAAATATCCAAAAGCTATTGTTAAATACTAATTTGTGAAATGCTATAAAAAGCATGTCAAAATTTACAAAGGATGCTATGGCTAAAATCACAACGGGGGCAAATATTAAAATAGATGTGTATTTTAAAAAATTATATCTTTTATTTACTATTTCAATTGTGCAAAATATTAAAGATAATATTCCACATACTATTGTGCTCTTCTTTAAATTTATGAAAATACCTTTTACTTCTTCAAAATGAATTTCTCCTTCTTTAGACATTGTAAGATCTGGAAATTTAAGCTTTGAAATGGACTCATTCATCAAATAATCAATTAACACGCTGTAGTTATTTTCTATTTGATCTTTTGTAAGATTTATATAACTTGTGAGTTTTAAAGGATCAATATGTAAATTGTAAAAAAACTTGCTCGATAAGACTATATTTGGTATAAACGAAATTATAAATATGCTTAAAAAAATACTTGCAAAGAAACTGTTTAATTTTTTCATATTTTACCTCTCTTTTTCATATTTTTACATATAGAAAATCATATAAATTAAGGCTCCAATTAAAATAATTATAAATAGATTTACTATAACGTAATAGGGTATTTTATTATTATGTGTTTTTGTTTTAACTTCTTTATTGTACCATGTTCTATTAGTATTTGCATGTGCTTTGCGTTTTGTACTTTTATTTTTATAATGATAATTATTATAGTAAGATTTCTTCGGCTTTTTATAGTTCATTTTTTTATAATATAATCTATTTCTAGAATTTCTGTTGTAATTATAAGTTCTGTAGTTTAATTTTAAAATAAATGATTTAATTGAAATAATTCCAAATACTATTAAAAGCATTATTATTATTATATAAGCCCATCCAATGTATCTTATACCTCTTGCAGCATAGATATTTTGTGCAAGCCTAACTTTTTCAAGATCTGCTTCATATATAGAAAGTGAAGCTGAAGCTGAAAGTGAGTTTATTTCATTTTTATCATTAAAATAAGAAGTTAAAATCCTTCCACTTGGGCACTCTATTTTAACAGAATTGTTAAATACACTTACTTTATACAAGTCATTTGCTAATTCAAAGTTAAAGCTATTATAGGTAAAAATATTTGTATTAAAAGTACATATTATTTTTTCATTATTTGCATTTGTATATATAAACCTATTTTTGTCAGTATTTGTTAACTTATATACTGCATCATTATAGGATATAACCCTTAAAGTAAGGGTAGTACAAGATGATATAAATAACATTAAAATTAAACTTATAATATAAATAATTATTTTTTTATAATTTACAAACATAAATGCACCATTTATATTGATTTATTTAATTAATATGATTATTGTTATACTTTTAAAACATATTTGGAAAATTAAAAAAGAGCTTACTTATTTAATAAGTGCTGCTCTTTTATGCCTATTTTTTCAATAATAATCTTATATATTTTTTCTTTCCAATTCTAATAATAGCAGAATTTTTCGCAAAATCTTTTTTCTCTATTAAGGTATTTATGTCAGATATTTTATTATCATTTAATAAAATCCCCCCTTGAGATATTAACCTTTTTCCCTCTGATTTTGATGGAATTATGCTATTTTGTACTAATACATCTAGTAAAGTTTTACCTAAATCATCTTCATTTATTTCTGATGTAGGCACGTTTTCCATGTTAGTTCCTGATGAAAAAAGCGCTTCAGCTGCTTCTTTCGCCTTGCTTGCCTCAATTTCTCCATGAATTATTTTTGTAACTTCATAAGCTAATATGGATTTTGCTTTATTTATTTCAGATCCTTTAAGCTTTCCTAAGGCTCTAACTTCATCCATTGGTAAAAAAGTTAAAAGCGCAAGGCAATTTTCTACATCTTGATCATCTACGTTTCTAAAATATTGATAAAATTCATAGGGAGAAGTTTTATTTTTATCTATCCAAATAGCTCCATTTACTGTTTTACCCATTTTTTGACCTTGGCTATTTACTAAGAGAACAGTAGTTGCTGCAAATGCAGGCTTTGCTTCCTTACGCCTTATTAAATCTGCTCCACTTAATATGTTAGACCATTGATCGTCACCGCCAAATTGAAGGATGCAACCATATTCTCTATAAAGCTGTAAAAAGTCATAGCTTTGCATTATCATATAATTTAATTCAAGGAAACTTAGTCCCCTTTCAAGCCTTTGCTTATAGCACTCTGCCCTTAGCATATTGTTTATTGAAAACAGTGCTCCAATTTCCCTTAAAAATTCCACATAATTTAATTTTAAAAGCCAATTTGCATTGTTTTCCATTATAGCTTTGCCATCACTAAAATCGATAAATTTTGAAATTTGCTGTTTAAATATTTCTCCATTTTTATCAATTTGCTCTTTTGAAAGCATCTTCCTCATATCTGTCTTACCAGAAGGGTCCCCTACCATACAAGTTCCTGCTCCTATAAGGGCAATTGGTCTATGTCCATATTTTTGCATATATGACATAACCATAAGTTGAATAAAGCTTCCCACATGAAGGCTGTCTGCTGTTGGGTCAAAACCTATGTAAAAAGTAACTTTCTCCTTTTTTAACATTTCTCTAATTTCTTCTTCATGTGAAAATTGTTTTAAATAACCTCGTTCTTTAAGAACATCAAAAACATTTTCCATATTAGCACTCCTTTTTTATTTTTGATAATAATTATTATATAGTCAAATTGGGCCTTATGGCAATGAAGATAAAAATTTAGGCTGTTTTAACTAATTATTTTTGTTAAAACAGCCTTATTTTATGTTTACTGTGCTATTATCTTATCTGCATCACCAATAGCTGGCTCTGATTTTGTTAAAATGCCGTTATATATTACTGTTACAACAGCTCCAACACGTAAATCTCCTGTTATAGTAGTATTAGGTGTTATTTTAAATAAAATTCTTTGACCATTTCCGGAAACAAGCATCTCATTTTGAGTTAACTGCTCTACTGCACCTGTAAATTTTGCTTCGTTTGTGGTAACAGTGCCGCAACCAATGGTTAGAAACATTATGCTTAATGTTAATAATACAAATAATTTTTTCATTATGTACCCTCCTAATCTCATGTTATGAAATTAGGATTAGTAAATAATCAAAAATTATTCATTAAAATCTTCATTTTCTTTGTTGTATTTAATTTGATCATCATCGAAATCCACTTTATAGGTAAATGAATTATCTTCTTTTTTTAGATTGGTTACATTCATTTTATCTTTTAATTTTCCAAACATATTTCCACTGACATCTTTAGCATCAGAAAGCCTTTTCTTTATTTCATCTTGAGCATCTGAGCTTTTATCTTGTACTTGGTCTTTTATTTTATTTACTCCATCAAAAGCTTTGTCCTTTAAATCAGTTGATTTTGTTTTTATATTTTCTGATAATTCTGTTGCTTTAGTTTTTATATTTTCAGTTACTTCATCTGCTCTAGATTTTATGTTATCTGACATTTCGCCTGCTTTTTCTTTAAAAACGTTCATGTTTTCTTCGGCTTTTCCCTTTAAGTCTGAACCTACAACTTTAAGAATTTTGTTTACTTCTTCTACACTTCCATCTTCTTTAACTACTTCAATTTTTATAGATGTCATGGCTCCAACTATAATTCCTACCCAAAGGAATATTGGAGTTATTAAGCCAAGTATAAAGGAAACTGAAAGGCCTACTGTAACTGGAACTTCAAAAAACTTTTCTCCATCTTTTCTAATTATAATCTTTGTTACATTTCCTTTTTCAAGAAGTTGCTTTAATTTATTTAAGATCTCATCTTTTGAAGATTTATTTTTGGTATTATATTCTTTTTCAACTAGAGCTAAGGCATTAGCAACATTGCCGTTTGCCATTTCTAAGTATTCTTTAGCTTCTTGATAACTTAATGGAAACCTTTCCTTCACTATATCAATTTTTTCTAGTGTAATTTCATTCATTCTTTCCACTCCTCATTTTATATAATTTAATAATTCTAAGCTCTTTGGTTTTCTCATAAAATTAGAAATTATTGTTTTATTTAAGATTATATCTAATTCTTCTTTTATTATACCCTCAATTTTTAATTTATAAAGTGATTTTAATGGATTATTCAAAATATATTTTATGACATTTTTCAAGCTCTTTGAGCATGTTTCTAAATCTTCTATAGAAAATCCATTTAAACTTAAAGCCTTTATTTCATAAATTTTAGCTAGCGTTTCTGGATTCATTATATCAAGTTTTAGTAAGTATAATGCTGTTATAAATTCTTTAAATAATGCAACATTGGCTTCTTCATAAATACATGATATATCTATAATCTCACAAAAATATGATGCATAGGTTATCTTTGTAAGATTTTCTGCAAATTGCCTAAATGTTTCTATAATGCTAAAGTCTTCCATATGGTACATGCTTTTCCCTTTATATAAAATGAATTCACCATATATAAAATCATTTGTAGCGCTTGTTAATTTGCTTTTATTTTTTTTAGCACCTTTTGCAAGGCAGCTTATTTTTCCACACACATCTGTATAAATTGTAGCAATTTTGTCACTTTCCCTATATTCCATTGTTTTTATTATTACGCCTACAGCTTTAATTTTATTCACTTTAATGCCTATTTATATCCATATTCTTTTAAGAAGTTGTTGTTATTGCGCCACTCTTTTCTCACTTTAACCCATACTTTTAAATATACTTTTTTGTTTAACAAAACTTCTATATCTTCCCTTGCAAAGGTTGATATTTTTTTTAGCATTTCACCTTTTTTGCCTATGATTATGCCTTTGTGGCTTTCCTTTTCACATATAATTTCAGCTTCTATTTTTGCAACATTTTCCCCATCATCCATTGATACAATTTCAACTGCAATGCCATGTGGAACTTCCTCTGAAAGGAGTTTTAAAGCTTTTTCCCTAATTAATTCGCATATTAAAAACCTCTCTCTGACATCCACTATCATTTCATCAGGATAGTATTTTGGGCCTTCTTTTAAATAGCTTAGCATTAATTCAAGAAGTTTATCTGTATTTTTAAGCTTTAAAGCTGAAATAGGAATTATTTCTTTAAAATTATATTCCAAGGAGTAATTTTTTAATGATTCTGCTACCCTTATTTGATCATTTTCATCTACTTTGTTTAACACTAAAATTACTGGAACATCATCATTAAAGGTTGAAAGTATCTTTTTATCATTTTCAGACATCTTAATTTCAGGAGTTGTAACAAATAAAATTAAGTCTACATCATTTTTAGCTTCTTTTGCTCTTTTTACCATGTACTCTCCTAAATTGTTTTTAGGAGTATGAATACCTGGAGTGTCAATAAATACTATTTGATAATCTTTTTTTGTTAAAATTGCATTAATATTTTTTCTAGTTGTCTGCGGTTTACTTGAAACTATTGCCACTTTTTGATTTAAGAGAGCGTTTATCAAAGTTGATTTTCCAACATTTGGCCTTCCTAAAATAGCAACAAATCCAGATTTAAACATAGCAACATCACCTCTATTCTAGATTTTCTTTTGTAAATGCTCCAGGAATTATTTCTCCTAAATCTTTTACAATATAGTCATTTAAATTTTTACCAATGATTACCTTGCAATTATCGCTTGCAAACTCTAAAATAACTTGTCTACAAATACCACAGGGATAAGTAAAATTTGTTAAACTCCCCACAACACAAATAGCATGAATACATCTTTTTCCCTCTGAAATTGCTTTAAATACTGCAGTTCTTTCTGCACAATTTGTAGCTCCATAGGAAGCATTTTCTACGTTACACCCTGTATATATTGTTTTATCTTCCATTAAAACAGATGCACCAACTTTAAATTTTGAATATGGCACATATGCAAATTCTCTAGCTTCTAATGCTTTTTTTATCATTAATTGTATATCCATCTATACTATCCCCCATTTTTAAGTTTTAAATATTAAAAACAAAATTGCAGTTATTATAGTTCCTAAAAGTGCTCCAACAATTACTTCCCATATGGTGTGTATTTCAGCATCTACTCTTGATTGAGATACAATCAAAGCTAAAATATAGCTAAGAGCTATAACCATAGGTTCTTTAACCGAAAAAGCTATTATGGTTGCTAGTGAAAATGATAAAGTACTGTGACCGCTTGGCATTCCTCCCTTTAAAGGAGTACCTTCTCCCACTAAGCTCTTTAAAATGATGGTTATAATAAATACAATCATCAAAACAAAAAATATGAACCATGAATTTTTTGACCTTATGGTATTTATAACTACAAAATTTATGTTGCTTAATTTGTCTCCAAATATTACATAACCTATAAATACTGAGGCTATAGCGGATACTAAAACAGCTCCTGCTGCTGCATCTTTTGCACGTTTTGCAAGAGGATGGTAATGCTGAGCTGTTAAATTCACTAAATATTCAAGTGCTGTATTAACAAGCTCTGCAAACATTACAAATGCTATACAAAGTACTAATATCATAAGCTGAAAGCTTGAAACTTCAAAAAATAAACACATTATTAAAACAATAAAAGCCATGATCATATGAATTTTCATATTTGGTTGAGTTCTTACAGTTTCAACTATACCTGTAAAGGCATTGTTAAAACTTGCCATTAATCTTTTTAACATAATTTCAACCTAGGCTTTTGAAGAATTTATCAAGTATATATTCTTCTCTAATTCTCATTTTGCTCTTATCTTTTTCTAAAATATGATCATAGCCTAATAGATGCAAAAAAGAATGCACCATTAGATAAGAAAATTCACGAAGCAAAGAAGTGCCATATTCTTCACTTTGCTTTATTACTTTATCCATGCAAATAAGCACATCTCCTAAATATAAAAATTCTTCAATGAAGTATTCCTTAGAAAACATATGGTTTTTATAAATATCTTTAAATACTTTATCTTTTTCATAATCTAGAAGTGGGAAACTTAAAACATCTGTGACTTTATCTATTTTTCTATATTGGTTGTTAATTTCCTTTATTAAATTTTCATCACAAATTATAACATTAACATAGTAGCTTAAAGACACTTCTTCTTCTTTAAATAAAAGACAAGCTATATTCTCTACAGTTTTTAAAAGCTTACTATCTATATCTTTATTATTAACTCTTATATCAAAATCAATCAAAATATCAACACCTAACTTGATTTAGTTTTTCTTTCATCTTTTGGATATTCTACTCTTTCATGGTAAACTCCTATTAATACATTGCATATTGCTTCTCTTATTTTATTTAATTCTGCCATTGTAACTGGTGCATCGTCAAATTGTCCTTCTTCTAGGCGGCTTTTAATAATTGCATCCACAGTATTATATATGTTTTCTCTAGATTTTTCTTTTAAAGATCTTACTGTTGCCTCTGCAGCATCTGCAATCATTATTATAGCTGATTCTTTTGTTTTTGGTATTCTACCTTTATATCTAAAATCATCTTCTTTTATTTCATCTGGATTTTCGCTTTTGTTTTTTTCGTTTATATAAAAATATTTTACAAGTGTTGTACCATGATGCTCTATCATTATATCTTTTATTGATTCTGGTATTTTGTATTTTTTGCTTAAATTTACCCCATTAATGGTATGGCTTAAAATTATTTGTGCGCTTTCATAATTTGATATATTATTGTGCGGATTATCTGTATTAATTTGATTTTCTTTAAAATACATTGGATTTGAAAGTTTTCCTACATCATGATAATAGCTTGCAACTCTTGCAAAAATGTGATCTGCATTTATTGCTTCTGCACCTGCCTCAGCTAGGTTTGCAACCAAGATGCTATGATTATATGTGCCTGATGTTTCCATGAGAAGCCTTTTTAAAAGGCTATTGTTAAAATTTGAAAGTTCCAGGAGTTTAAGCGGAGTTACAATTTTAAAGAGAGTCTCTAAAATTGGCAATAGGCCTATTATAATTACGCCAGATAGTATGCCGCTGCAAAATGAAAAAAATGCTCTTATTAAAATTTTGTCATACATCATGCTTCTAAAAACTCCAAAAGCTAAAGTCATTACAAAACCACAAATTCCAATGATAAGCGATATTGTTATTAAATCATTTCTTTGTTTTATTTTTTTGTTAATCATGCAGGTTATAATTATACTTATCATTATGATCATTATAAGAATAGCATCATAGGATAAAACCATAGATATTATTGGCAAATAAAGCATTGTAGTAACTAAGGTAGCTTTTTCTTTTCCTGTTAAAAGGAGAGTAAATAAAGGTCCAACAGAATATGGCATTAAATAAGTATAATCAGGAAATGTCTTTGTTAATATTATAAGGAGAATCATTACACTGTTTATTAAAATTAAATTTTTAGTCTTTAAAAAAACAGAGTCTGTTTTGCTTCTTAAATATAAAAACTGTATTGTAAGCGTTATTATAACTACAAGAGATAAAGATGCAAGTTGGAAAACATTAATATTAAAACCAGTTCCTATTTGCCCTAAATCTTTTAAAACTGCAATATTATTTTTAGTAACTTTATCACCTTTTTTTACAATTACGTCATCTTTCTTTATTAAGACTGGCGCCACTTTCTTTTTAGCATCGTTTTTTAATTCATCTGTTCTTTGTTTATCAAAGACTAGATTTGGTTCTAATACGTTAATTATTATCCTTATGCATATTTCTTTTTCTGTATCATTTAATGCTAAGTAAGTTATGCTATACTGAGCATAGGTTACAGCATCTTTTATATCCTCTACATAATTTTCTCTAATAGTTTTATTATCATATATGGCTTCTAAAAGAGATGTAAGTGCAAGCTGCATTTTTTGAAGGTTTGCTTTTTCAAACTTTAACATGTTAAGTATATCTTCATCACTTACTGTTATGTTTGTGGAATTTTTCACAAAAGAAACCTTAGCATCATCTGATTTTAGATTCTTATCATCTTTAGCTCTATATACATTTGCATAGAGCAAATCAATTCTTGAAATTGTATCCTCTTTAACATTGACTATGGTTTTAAATTGATCATTAATCTCTCCAATTGCTTGTTCTATATTTTGTTCTGTAGCCAATTTATCTTCAATATCTTTGCTTGCTCTAATAGTTACATTCGAGATATCATTTTCTTCGATATCATATTTTACTTCTATCACATTATCTATTAGCGTAGCTAAAATTATTAAGAATGCTATTATGTAAATTGTTGCCCATTTAAAATATAACCTTTTATTATCTTTTGAGTTTTCACTCATTGAATCTAACACACCCTTAATTTTATTTCTCTGCTATGTTTTCTACCCCAATTAAAAGCAACTTTACAACAAGTGTATCGTTTATTTGTTTTTTGTCAATTATAGTATCTTTTACGTCTATAGCTCTATCACAATTTCTTATGATCTTATATGTAAGTTCTTTTTTAGCATATTCTATTATTTTATCTTGATCTAAGTCTACCATATTTTCTGTATATTCAATGTATTTTGTAATCCTTAATGGCCCTATATTAGTTTCTATTTTATCATATTTATCATAATTTATATCACTATTTTTAATTTTAAATTCATTATTAAATAAATTTATGGCAATGTTGGTCATGCTATTTCCTGACAATATCTTTTCCTTCTTTTTCAGTGGATATGCAGATTCTGATTCATAAAATACCTGTGCAAAAACGTCTCCCTCTGCGCCTTTGCCAGTGGTTTGAATTAAAAGATCTCCCTTTTTTACAGTTTCTCCCTTTGATACTGTAACAATTCCTTTTGTAGAATAAAACCTTTCAACTACACCATTTTTTATAGATCTAATTTCATATTTTATATCATTATTGTTTAAATTTGGAGGGGTTATTTTTTCTTCTACATCGATGTTTAAAATCCCTCCTACAACTCTTGCTTTGCACCATAAAATATTTTCATCGCTATTTATTAAAATTTCTTCAGCTTTTCTAAAATTAAAATCTTTCTTTGCCATGCCTTCTACAATTCCATTTTCATAAAGTATCTTTCGCACTTCAAGTGGAGATACTATAGAATCTGTTTCTATATCCATTTTCCATATGAAATTTTCAAAATATAAAAAAATCCCGATGCAAAATAAAAATATAAATACAACTGCAGATCTTTTTTTAAGAAATATTAATATTTTATGCCATGAAACAGTTTTAATCATCTCTATTTTGCTGTTAGTTTCTTCACAAAACTTTTCTAAAAGAGGAATTTTATCATTATCTATCTCAAAATAGATTTCAACAAAACTCTGCCTTTTAAAATTTTTAATTTTAACATCATTTTCCCAAAGATAATTAATTAACTTTTCAGGATAATGCGTTAGAATATTTACAGCTACTTTATATTTTTTTACATTATTGATCTTTTTATTTACCATTATTTTCAAATTCCACCTTTTTAATTATTCCATTTATCACAATGGTTCCTCCAGACATAAATACTATTTTAAAATCATCCCCATATAAAGATATTCTTCCAACTTTAGTTATTATGGTTATATCATTTTTGCCAAAAATCTCTATTCCATTGTGATTTTCAATTATTATCTCATCTTTGCCTATTATAGTTATTTTTGGCCACTGATCTATTAATTCAGAAATTATAGAGTTATCCATTAAAGCTACCTCAATTAATTATTTCATAACTAATTTATGATTTATTAAGGTAAAATAGTATAAATATTACTGTAAATAAAGAAAAAAGGTATTCTTTAATCTAAAGTTTATTGCTTTAAATTATTAAAATACCCATTTTATCTATATTGAATTTTTTTTTGATTCATCAAAAACTTCGTATATTCGCTTTATCTCATTTAAACCATCTACAATTTCCTGTTTTGAAAAGTTATATTTATTTAACGTATTTTCATCTAATTCATTTAATTTTTCATAAAACTCTAAGGCTATTTTAAAATTAGCTTCAGATCTATAATGTTCTATTTCAGTAAATAACAAATTTTCAGCTTTATTAATATCACCAGAATTTACGAGTTTATTTAAGCGATATGCTAAAAAATTATCCTCAGTAATAGCACCAGCTTCACTAATTATATTGGCAGGTAATTCTTTATCAAATATTAAACTTGATATGGCTTTTGCAAGAGATTTTATTTGCCTTGATATAAAACCCTCATCATTATTATACATATAAAAAACCTCCAAGAATGTTAAAAACTCACCAAATTAGAACTTTAACTTAGTGAGTTTAACTTTATATTCACTATGCTTTACCAAATATTATGATGTATCCTAGTTGGATCATATCGATCATCAACATATGCAGGAGTTTCTATTGGATAACCCAGTGAAACAATTGATAATGGTATTACATTTTGTGGTAATTTAAGTATATTTTGTATATTTTTAACTCTTTCCTCTACAGGATATACGCCTAGCCAAACTGAGCCAAGGCCTAAATGAGTAGCTTCTAAAAGCATATTTTCTGTAGCAGCAGAACAATCTTGCACCCAAAAGTCTTTATATTTTTGTAAAGATAAATCAGAACATACTACAATAGCTACAGGGCTTTCCTTTAGCATATTTGCATGAGGATGAACTTTTGTAATATTTATAAGTAGATTTTTATCATTTATAATAATAAAATGCCAAGTCCTTTCATTTCCTGCAGAAGGGGCAGCCATTCCAGCCTTAACTATAGTTTCAACTAAGTCATAAGGTACTTGCTCGTTTTTATACTTTCTTACACTTCGCCTACTAAATATTTCTTTCATGCACTTAACCTCCTGTTTATGTTTATTTATTAAAGCAATTATTCATAAAACTCTGGGAACAATTTATAACCTGGCCAGCTATTTGGATCATGACCTGTTACTATTTTTATTCCTCTATCTTTCATTTCATTAAACACCTTTAAGCTTTTAATATATGCTGAATTGTCGCAAGAAAGTCCTGATAAAAGATATTTTTCTAAATTTTCATCTGTATAGCAAGCATCTGCAGTAAGCATCATTGAACCATCTTTTTCTAAATTTACAAGAAGCGATTGGTGTCCTGGAGTGTGACCTGGTGTAAAGTAAATTATTAATTTTCCGTCATCAAAAACATCATATTTATTATCTTGCCATCCTTCTAATAATACCCAGTTTAGATCTTTATCAAAGTCCTCCCTCATATAAGCTGCTTTCATAAAATTGTCTGGCACATATGCATAATGGAGCTCTTGCCTTTGCACTATGTATTTAGCATTTGGAAATTCTCCTATGCCTCCAGTGTGATCAAAATGCAAATGAGAGCAAATTACATATTTAATATCAGAAGGAGAAACCCCTGCTCTTTTAAGGTTGTTTAACACATATCCATCCTCTGTCATATATGGATCATAAGCGTTATATATAGCATCCCCTAAAAATTCTCTTGACTCTTTTATAGTTCTATAATTGTGCCCTGAATCAAATAATACATATCCCTTTTCATGTTCAATTAAAAAATATGGCACGGGAACATCAAACTTTTCTGATCCTTTGCCAGATATAAAGAATCCCTTTTGACTTCTCAAAATACTGCCTTCAAAAAAATATAATTTCATAATATCCTCCAAAATAATTTTTTAAAATATTTTAAATTTTTCCTTGGCCTTTTCAATAAGCATATCCTTAAAGTCAGGATGAGCAATATCAATTAAAGCTCTCGCCCTATCTCTTAAAGTTTTCCCTCTAAGGTCTGCTATGCCATATTCAGTTACAACATAACCTACGTCATTTCTTGAACTTGTAACAGTAGCACCTTCATCTAAAACAGGTACAATTCTTGAAATCTTTCCCTTTGATGCTGTAGATGGCAGTGCTATAATTGAAACTCCATCATCGCTAAGGGACACTCCCCTTAAAAAGTCTACTTGTCCACCTGTACCGCTAAATTGAGTATAACCTATGGATTCTGCATTAACTTGCCCCATCAAATCCACTTGTATTGCTGAATTAATGGACACCATTCTATGATTTTGTGAAATAATATAAGGATTATTAACATAATCCACAGGATGCATTGACACCATTGGATTTTTATCCACAAATTCATATAACTTTCTTGATCCCATTAAAAAAGAAGCTACAAATTTATCTTTATTGATAGACTTTGCTTTATTGTTAATGTTTCCTCTTTCTACAAGTTCTAAAACTCCATCTGAAAACATCTCTGAATGAATTCCAAGGTCATTTTTTGTATCTAAAAATGAAAGAACAGCATCTGGAATAGCTCCAATTCCTAATTGCAACGTAGATCCATCTTTTATTAAGGAAGCACAATTTTCACCAATTTTTTTCTCAATATCTCCTATTTTCGCTCTTGGAAGCTCTATTACATCGCAAGATGCTTCAACTGCATAATCTATATCATTTATGTGAATAAATGAATCTCCAAAGGTTTCTGGATATTTGTCATTTACCTGCGCTATTACTATTTTTGCACATTCTGCTGCTGATTTTGTATAATCTACTGAAACTCCTAAGCTGCAATATCCAAGCTTATTTGGCTTAGAAACAGATATTAAAGCTACATCCACAGGGAGAATTTTTTTCTTAAATAACTTTGGCACTTCGAAAAAGAAGCAAGGAGTATAATCTCCTCTTCCTTCAGCTATTGCAGATCTTGTGGATCCTCCTACAAAAATAGCATTGTGGATAAAATTTTCACTATACTTAGGGTTGCAATATTCCCCTTTGCCCATGGCTACCATATGAAGTATTTCAACATCTTTATAATTTGAAGCATTTTCCACCAATGCTTTTGTAATTTCCTGAGGCTCTCCACAAGCATGCGCAACTACAACTCTATTAAAAGATTCTATGTATTTAACAGCTTCGTTTGAATTTAAAAACCTTGCCATTTTTACACCACTTTCCCTTATTCTTCAATATCTAAAATATCTTTAACAAGAGATTTTTTTGATTCTAAATTTGATTGCCTTGAAATCATAATCCTCTGAGCTTGAGGAGAACCTGCACCATGCATTGATTCTGTTCTATATCCGACAGCTGCAGTGCCTAATGTTATATTTTCTATTAATCTTAAAACCTTCATCCTGTTTTTAACTAAAACTCCCTTTTTAGCTTTTAAATATTTTTCCACATATTTTTTAGTTTCAGGGCTTTCTAGGTCTTTTTCAGATGGCATTGTAACTAAAATTCCTCCTGCAATATCTTCAGCAAGCCTTGCTATTTCATATGGGTATCTTGTTACATTTTGTTTGCAAACATTTGCAAGCAGCATATTTATTTCATAGCATCCACTGGATGTTTTATGAGATTCACAAGAACATGCAATGCCGCAGGAATAAAGGGTTTCATTTAAATGGGTCATTTCAATTAATTTATCCTTTATATGAGAAGCCTTTGTAGTTCCATTGTAATCGCTTATTAAAGAAGCAGCACCAATTAAAACATCTCCAACTCCAACTTTGCATCCTCCATAGCTTTGACGATGATATCCAGAAAACCTCTCAACTAGAATTCCTGAAAATTCATATTCTTTGCACATGAAAATTCTATCATTTGGCACAAATACATCATCAAATACTACAAGAGCTTCATGTCCTCCAAACTTAGGATTCCCTCTATCTATGAGCCCTTCTTCTAATTTTCTTGTATCGCATGATTGCCTACCATAGATTATTTTAATTCCTTTAGTATCTGTTGGAATTGAGAAGCACACAGCATAGTCTTTGTCTTCCTCTTTCATGGTTTGAGTTGGCATAACTAAAACTTCATGAGAATTTACTATTCCTGTTTGATGCGCTTTTGCTCCTCTTACAATTATTCCATCTTCACTCTCTTCTACTACGTGCAGATATAAATCTGGGTCTTCTTGCTTCGATGGCGATAAGGAGCGGTCTCCTTTTGGATCTGTCATAGCGCCATCTACCACTAAATCGTTTTCTTGAACATAGGTTAAATATTCTATAAACTTCTTAAAATAATTTGTATTTAATTTCTCATCCATTTCAAAGGTTGTACTATATACTGAATTAAATGCATCCATGCCAACACATCTTTGAAAACATGAGGCAGTTTTTTGACCTAAAAGCCTTTGCATTTTAACTTTCTTTATTAAATCATCTGGCGATTGATGGATATGGGTAAATCTGTTGATTTTATTTCCTGTGATGTTAGATGTAGCTGTCATCAGATCTTCATACATAGGATCTTGTGCAAGTTCATATGTCATAATAACAGAATTTAATGAAGGGCGGATTATGGGATGGTCTACAGGGTTTTCGACCTTCTCACCAAACAAGTAAACTTCCAGGTTTAGCTTTCTTAAACTTTCAACATAGTCATTGCCATTTTTAAGTGCCATAATAACCTCCTTGTATTGATTAGAATATTAATTTTTTTTGTTTTTAAGAAGAGATTAAGCTTAACTTTTCAAAGTCTTGCTCACTTTTAATGTATATTAGAGGATTTTTTGATTTTATATTTTTAGCATTTGCACAGATAGAATCGCATCCGCAAACTATAAATACATAATCATATTCTTTAATTAAAGATATAATCTCAAATTTACAGCTTGGTAATTTTTTATTTAGTAATTTTATAAATTTGCTTCTGTCATATCTTGGATTACATCCTCCACAATACTTTATTCCAATTAACATACTCTCTCCCTTAATACAAAATTTAAAGGTTGTTTTCAAGAAAATTTTATCATAAATAATATACTTTTTCTATAAAGAACTCTCAAAAAGGAAGCATCCATTTCAGAAGCCTAATATTATTAACTAAATTCAGTAATAGAAATGAGCTTAATGCTGGTTCACCCCCACATGCGTGGGACAGACTCTTCATCAAAACTTCCTTTTTTAAATATGCTCGGTTCACCCCCACATGCGTGGGACAGACACTTCCAATAATAATTTAAAAACTGAGCAATCACAATGCTTTAAAGAAATTAACATGAATTTTTTATTGAAAATATCTTTCTAAGTGTCTTTTTAAATTTTTCTATAATTCTAATATAATTTCGACTTATTATCAATATTTTAAAAAAATAAATTTTTTTAAAAATAATCACCATTTATAAAGTTTTTTTATATTATATAAAGAAATAATGATAAAAAGGATAAATCAAGATGATATTAAAA
>JAVBPD010000033.1:0-64159 GCA_031549885.1 Clostridiaceae bacterium | reverse complement strand
TGTATTGACCTAGCCATGTCTAAAATGTTCATATCTGAGGCTTCGTTGAACAAATTCCAACCAATTGGAGTGTCCTCAATTAATTCAATATCGATTTTCTGAAAATTCTCATGAATATTAACGCCTACTTCGCCAAAATTTGTTTCTCTTTTTAAAATTGTATTTCTTTCTTTTTTGGCTCTTTTCTCTACTTCTTCAGGGGAAGGTGACTCTTTAAAAAACTCCTGCTCAGTTATTGCATCATCATGTTTTTTTATTCTATAGCTTGGTCTTAAGTCTAATCCATAAATCTCTCCATCATTAAATCGCATAAATATCTCCTAAAAATAGTTTACTTATAATATATATGAGTTTATTTTTAAAATATGTCAATTTATTTTTAATGCTTAATTGAAAAAGCTTTTTCCAATTGTTATAATTTACTTGCAACTTTAAAAAAATTAACATTAGATTAAAAGATCAAAGAGGAGAATTTAATTTTGAGCGATTTAATAAATGAAATAGAGAAACGTAGAACATTTGCAATTATCTCCCACCCTGATGCTGGTAAAACAACTTTAACAGAAAAATTGCTTCTTTACGGAGGCGCCATTAGGCTTGCAGGCTCTGTAAAAGCTAGAAAAGCTGCAAGGCATGCAACATCAGACTGGATGGAAATTGAAAAGCAAAGGGGAATTTCTGTCACAAGTTCTGTTATGCAATTTAATTATGATAATTTTTGTATCAATATATTAGACACACCAGGACACCAAGACTTTAGTGAAGATACATATAGAACCTTAATGGCAGCAGATTGTGCAGTAATGGTTATAGATGCAGCAAAGGGTGTAGAGGAACAAACAAAGAAGTTATTTAATGTATGCAGTTTAAGAGAAATACCTATTTTTACTTTTATAAATAAAATGGATAGAGAAGCTTTAGATCCATTTGAACTTTTAGAAATAATAGAAAGGGAATTAGGAATTAAATCTTATCCTATAAATTGGCCTATTGGGTCTGGAAAAGATTTTAAAGGAGTATATGACAGAAAAGAAAAGCTTATAAATGTATTTCAAGGTGGAAACCATGGACAAACGCAAGTGTCATCTGTTAAAGGCCATGTGGATGATAAAGTATTTGAAGATCTTTTAGGAATAGATTTTCATGAAAAATTAAAAAGCGATATAGAGCTTTTAGATATTGCAGGGGATGATTTTAATTTAGAAAATGTTCGCCAAGGTAAGCTTACTCCTGTGTTTTTTGGAAGTGCTCTTACTAATTTTGGGGTGGAACAATTTTTAAATTACTTTTTAAAATTTACAACACCTCCTATTCCTAGAATTTCTGATCAAGGCATAATAGATGTATATGAGGAACCATTTTCAGCATTTATATTTAAAATACAAGCAAATATGAATCCAGCACATAGGGATAGAATTGCTTTTATGAGAATATGTTCAGGAAAGTTTGAAAAGGGAATGGAGGTAAATCATGTTCAAGCAGGGAATAAAATTAAACTTTCACAGCCACAACAATTTTTAGCCCAAGATAGGGAAATAATTGAAGAGGCTTATGCAGGAGATATAATTGGTGTATTTGATCCTGGAATATTTTCCATTGGAGACACTTTATGTTTAAGCCAAAAGAAGTTTAATTTTCAAAAAATTCCTACTTTTGCTCCAGAACATTTTGCTAGAATAAAAGCAGTTGACACTATGAAGAGAAAACAATTTTTAAAAGGTGTTATGCAAATTGCCAAAGAAGGAGCAATACAGGTATTTAAGGATTTAAACTATGGCTCTGAGGAATTTATAATTGGAGTAGTTGGTGTGCTTCAATTTGAAGTATTTGAATATAGATTAAGAAATGAATACAATGTAGAAATTAACCTTCAAAACCAAGGGTATAGATTTATAAGATGGATTGAAAATGAAGATGTAGATATGGATAATATTATTATAACAAGTGATTCAAGAAAAGTTAAAGACTTAATTGGAAGAAATTTATTGCTTTTTCAAAGCGAATGGTCTATAAGCTGGGCTCTTGATCACAATAAGAGATTAATTCTATCAGATATTAGCAAATAATATATAGCATAGGTAGTGAGTTTGTGAATAGATTTATTGAATTTTATGATGATGTGCTTATTCAACTTAAAAATATATTTATTGACTTAATATTTTCCTTTTTTCACTTTTTAAAAAAGTTTTTTAAAAAAGCAGAAGATGATGATTTAATATATAAAAATTGGGCTGATGTGAATTTAAAAAGCTATGTATTTGGTGGAAATCAAGCTTGGTTTTCAACTAAAGTAGGCAGGGACAGTGGCTGTGGTGTAACTTCAGCTTCAGACATAACAGCTTATTTAGCAAAGTATGATGAAAGATATTCAAAGCTTTATGAATATGATAAGGATAATTTAAATAAAGATGATTTTTTAAAGCATATGGAGGACGTATATAAATATATGCCTCCTACAAAAGTTCCTTTTAAGGACAAGATACTTATGGGAGTACCGCTTGCTGAAAGCTATAAAAGAGGGGTAAGGCGATTTGCAAAGAGCAGAGGAGTTAACTTAAAAGTTAAAATATTTGATAAACCAAAAACTACTTATAATATAATACAATTTATAAAAGAAGCATTATCTAAAGATAGGCCTGTAGCTATGATACAATGGGAAAATGAGAGGCTTCCAGAGTATAAATTTCATTGGATGAGCATAATTAAACTTAAAAAAAATGATCAAGATGATATTTTTATATATTGTTTAACTTGGGGAAGAATTGTAAAACTTGATTTATACGAAGTTATAAACCCAAAAGGTATTTTAAAAAGATTTAATTTTTTATACATTGAATAAAATGAGGGCTTTTAAACCCTCATTTTAATTTATATTTAGAATTTATTATAGTAAAGTTATTTTGCAGTCCCAAGCTTATGTATACATCGTGATTTTTCATTACATATATGCAATCTATGTCTTTTCTTGATTCTACATATTTTAATCCTTTATCTTTTCCCATAAAGTAGAGGGTTTTAGTAAGGCATTCTCCTTCTACTGAAAGATCGGAAATAACTGTAATGCTTAATACATCATTATTTTCAGGGAAACCTGTAAATGGGTTTAATAAATGGTGGTAGTAAATTCCATCTTTTATAAAGTATTTTTCATAAATACCTGAAGTAACTAGGCTTTTATTTTGAACTAAAACTTTTCCTATAGAATCACCGCGAATTTCATCAGGATCTTGAATGCCAACAGTCCATTCAGATCCATCTAGTTTTTTACCTTTTGCAAAAATATTCCCACCTAAATCTATAATGGCACTTTTTACTCCATTTTCATCTAATATTGTATTTAAACAATCTGCAGCATATCCCTTTGCTATGCCTCCAAAGTCTAAGATCATGCCTTTATTCTTTAAGAAAATTGTGCTATCATCTTTGTTAATTATTATATCTTTATAATTAATTTTAGATTTTGCGTCTTCTATTTCTTCATTAGAAGGTTTTCTTTCATCATCAAAGCCAATATGCCACTTTTTAACCAAAGGTCCGATGGAAATATCAAATGTGCCCCCTGAAATTTCACTGTATTTGAAAGAATACTCCACTAAATCTATGATTTCCTTGGTGACCTTAACAGGTTTAATGCCAGCATTTGCATTTACATCATCTATAGTAGTTCCTGTTTTATTAATGCTTAAAGTATCCTCTAAATCCTCTAATTTTTTAAAGCATTTATCTAAAATGGATCTATCTTGTTTGTCAAATATTTTAACACTGCATAATGTACCTATAACAGTGTCTTCTTTAGAAATAGGATCAATATTTTTAGGGCTGCAACCAAATAATAAAAAAATAATAAATAATAACATTAATGATAAAATAAATTTATGCTTTTTCATTTTTAACCTCTTTAAAATAAAATTTAAACAGCAGTATTTTAGCATTATATTGATGATATGTCCATAATATTAAATAACTTAATAATTTATAAGGAGTGGTTACATTGGATATAGAAAAAAATTTAATATTAATTAAAAATAAAGACAAAACCGAAGATGTTAAAATATGTAATTATAATGACTATAAGTTTAATATAATATTTAACAATAGTAATAAACCATATTCTTATAATTCTGACAATGTGGAATTTTTTAAAAATCCAATTGAAATTGATTTAACAAATACAATTATTGAAAAAGATGGGAAATGTATTTTTGGTGTGGTTAAAGCATTGCAGTTTAGTAAACATACAAGATTAATATATAAAGGTACTTATAAAGAGCTAATTGAAAATAATTGTATAAACTTAATAAAATCTTGCCTTAAAGATAAAAAGTCAAAGGATTGTTTTTTGTATCTTAAAGAGATTGCAAATGCTGATATATTAAAATATAAAGATGATAATGCTATTTTAGGAAATCATTATAAAAATTTAAATTTTATACGAGAGGACTCTGTACTAGCTGATTTTTTAAATCCTAAAGAAGTTTATGAAAAAAATAAATATAGAAAAACAGTACTTTATCCATTTGGATTTAATGAAAGCCAAAAGTCAGCTGTTGATAGCGCATTTAGCAATAAAATAAGTATTATTGAAGGTCCTCCAGGCACTGGAAAAACACAGACGATTTTAAATATAATATCTAATGTAGTTATGGAAGGAAAAAGTGTGGCTGTGGTTTCTAACAATAATTCTGCAACAAAAAATGTAATAGAAAAATTGCAAAAATATGGAGTTGATTTTATATGTGCTTTTTTAGGAAATTTTAATAATAAAGAAGAATTTTTAAATAATCAAGGAGGTATTTCATCAAATACATCAAATTGGCATTTGGATAATAATAAAAGGGGTGAAATTCTTAAAGAATTAAGCTCTTTAGGGGTAGAACTTGATAATATGCTAAAAGATAAAAATAGATTAGCTATGCTTTTAAAAGAAGAATCTGTGATTTCAACTGAAAAGCATTATTTTGATGAATATTTTAGCGAGAACAGTAACAATAGCATTAATTTTAAAACAATATACAAATTAAAATCTATGGACATATTAACATTTTGGACTAAATATGAAATATTTGCGGAATCTAAAGTTAAATTTTCAATTATGAGCAAAATTATCAATTTGATAAAATATGGAATTTACAATCAAGATTTTTATGGGAATTCTATACATAATATAATTGTAATTCTGCAAAAACACTATTATGAAATAAAGCTTCAAGAGATTTATACGAAGATTGAAGACACTAAAAGAAAATTACAAAAATATTCTTTCGATGATAATATGAAAAAATACTCTGAGTTATCAATGAAAATTTTTAAATCATTTTTAAAGGATAAGTATGGAAATTCATTGAGAAAAAAATATGATAAAGATGATTTATGGAAGCATTCAGAAGAATTTATAAAAGATTATCCTGTAATTTTAAGTACTACATTTTCATTAAGGAGTAGTTTATCCAGGCAAACAGTTTATGATTATTTAATTATTGATGAGGCCTCTCAAGTAAATTTAGCAACTGGAGCTTTAGCTTTATCTTGTGCAAAGAATGTGGTTATAGTAGGAGATTTAAATCAACTTCTGCATGTGGTTGATGAACAAAAAAGGATAAAAACTGATTATATATTTAATAAGTTTAATTTAAATGAAGCTTATAGGTATTCTTGCAATAGTTTGTTATCATCTGCAATAAAGCTTTTTCCTAGTGTTAAAAGAACTCTATTAAAAGAACATTATCGCTGCCACCCAAAGATAATTGAATTTTGTAATAAAAAGTTTTATGATGATGAGCTTATTGTTTTATCGGAAATTAAATCAAATCGTGAACCTTTTGTTATTTATAGAACTGTAAAGGGAAATCATGAAAGAGATCATTTTAACATTCGGGAAATTGATGTTATAAAAAATGAAGTAATTCCAGATCAAAATTTAGATATAACAGTTAAAGATTCAATAGGGATAGTTTCACCTTATAAGAATCAAGTTGAAGAACTTACAAAAGCATTTGAAAAAACAGAAATAAAAGCTGCTACTGTTGATAAATTTCAAGGACAAGAGCGAAAAATTATAATATTGTCAACTGTTGATAATGAAATATCAAATTTTTCTGATTCTCCAAATAGGCTTAATGTGGCCGTTTCTAGAGCCATTGAACAGCTTATAATAGTTACAACAGGAAATGAATATAAACGAGAAACAAATATTAAAGATTTAATAAAATATGCCGAATACAATTCTTTAAAAATAATAGCAAGCCATACTTATTCTGTTTTTGATTATTTATATAAAGCATATGATGAAAAAAGAAAAGAGATTTTAAGTAAAATGAAACGCATTTCAGAACATGATAGTGAAAAATTAATGTATTTATTAATTCGTAAAGTGCTTTCTAATAAACTATATTCTGCATTTGCAGTGGCTGTCCATGTTAAACTAAATCAGATAATAAGAAATTTTGCTATTTTAGATAATGAAGAAAAAAAGTATGCAATGAACGCTTTAACTCATGTGGATTTTTTGATCTTTGATAATATGGATAAAAGACCAGTTCTTGTAGTTGAAGTTGATGGTTATAAGTATCATAATGAAGCCACTGAACAATTTAAAAGAGATATAATAAAGGATAGAATTTTTGAAAAATATAAAATATCTTTAATAAGATTTAAAACCACTGAAAGCAATGAAAAGAAACGCTTAGAAGATGAACTTATGAAAATAATAAGAGAGAGCAATTGATTTAAAGGATAAATAAAGAGTCAAAATCAATTTTTTTATGATGGATTTTGGCTCTTACTGCTTTTCATATATTCTATTTTAATAGTTAAAATCTTTCCCTAAAATTTCAATTTTCTTATCTCTTTTTGATTCTCCAAATTCCTTTCTTATAGTAATTATGCTAAGATCAGTATACCCTAACTTATGATATAAATTAATTGCATCAATATTCCTAGGCACCACATCAATGCTTAAAGCTCTATATTTTTTGTTTTGTTTTAATATTTCTTCTGCAAGAAGTATAGATTTAGTGGCTATCCCTTTTCCTCTAAAATTTTCATCAACATAAATATCTTCAAGCCAAGCCACGCTGGGACCTCTATAACCAAGCCTTAAGAATCCAACTGAATTACGCTTATAAACTATTATATACAGAGCACCAGAATCTTTTTGCCAATTTTCCAATGTATTTTCTGCTTCTTTATAATTTTCTTCTGTTATTTTAAATTCATTATTTAAAAATTGAACATGTAGTCCAAAAAATTGTGCTATTCTTTCTATTGTTTTTTCCTTATATAAATCAGAATATTCTATGAGCTTTACCACTTTATTCACCAACTTTAATAATATTATGATATAATTGTAAAGGTTAATAAACTGGAGGTAAATATGAAGAAATTTGATATTGCCCTTGTGGTTATTTTTATAGTTTTATCATTTATTCCTCAAGCTATTTATACGCTTAATAACAAAGGATATCAAGATGAATATGTAGAGATAAAAGTTGATGGAAGAGTATATAAAACTGTCTACTTTAAAAAACTTGAAAAGAGTGAAACTATTGAATTAAATACTAAAAAAGGCCACAACGAAATCTTAATTTCAAAAGATGGAGTTAAAATGGTATCTGCAGATTGTAGAGATTCTATATGCATAAAAGAAGGGCTTATTGATAAGCCAGGTGAAAGCATAGTGTGCCTTCCTCACAATATAATTGTAACAATTAAAGGATCAAATGGAGATCAGGATGTTATAGCTAGATAAGTTATTATTGACTAAATTGTTTATAAGATATTATAATCTAGTTAAATTATTAAGGGAGGGATTATTATAAAAGACTATTTTAAAGTTAACACTAAAACTATCGTTGCAATAGGGCTTGGGGCTGCAATTTTTACGCTATTATTTATGTATATAAAAATTCCATCACCAGTTCCTGAAACAAGTTTTCAAACTGCCTATGGCCTTGCTGCATTTTTTGGTACTCTTTTTGGACCTATTGCAAGCTGCTTAATTGCCTTTATAGGGCATGCATTATCAGATGCTGTTCAATACGGATCTCCTTGGTGGAGCTGGGTTATAGCAAGTGGTATAGCTGGATTTGTTTTTGGGCTTGCTTTTAGAAGAACTAGAGTTGAAGAAGGCACATTTGGCATAAGAGATATCATAATTTTTAACGTTATACAAATAATAGGGAATATAATAGCTTGGGTAGTAGTGGCACCTCTTCTTGATATAGCAATTTATGCTGAAGCTGCAAATACAGTTTTTATACAAGGAGTTACAGCTGCTATTTTAAATAGTGTAAGCGTTGCAGTTATTGGAACACTTTTATTAATAGCTTATGCTGCTACTAGGACAAGGTCAGGGAGTTTAAAAAGAAGAATGTAGAAAGAGAAGAACTATGAAAAATCAGCCAATTATTTCTTTTAAAGATTTTAGTTTTCGTTACTTAAGTCAAGCTGAAGATACCCTGAAAAATATTAACTTAGATATTTATAAGGGTGAAAAAATATGCATTGTTGGACCTAGTGGCAGTGGTAAAAGTACATTAGGTCATTGTCTAAATGGTTTAATTCCTTTTTCATACAAGGGTGAAATAAAGGGTAGTTTAGAAGTATGCGGATTTAAAACCATAGATCAGACTATTTTTAAAATGTCAAAGATGATTGGTACTGTGCTTCAGGATTCTGATGGGCAATTTATTGGCCTTTCAGTTGGTGAAGATATAGCTTTTATTTTGGAAAATGATTGTATAAATGTAAACGAAATGCATAAAAGAGTTAGAGATGTAGCTAAAATGGTGGACATGGATAAATTTCTTTCTTTAAGGCCTCATGAACTCTCTGGTGGGCAAAAGCAAAGAGTGGCTCTTGCAGGAGTCATGATTGATGATGTGGATATTTTGTTGTTTGATGAACCTCTTGCAAACCTTGACCCAAAAACAGGAAAAAGCGCTATGGAGATAATTGACGATATACATAAAAATACTGATAAAACTATAATAATAATAGAACATCGCTTAGAGGATGTTCTGCACAGGTCCATAGATCGCATTGTTGTATTTAATGAAGGTGAGGTTATTTGCGATAAATCTCCAAATGAATTACTTTGCACAGATATTTTAAAAAAGACAGGTATAAGGGAACCTCTTTATTTAACAGCGCTTTTTTATGCTGGGATTAATATTAAAAAAGAAGATAACCCAGAGCATTTAGATAAAATGAAAATAAAGGATGGAAAAAATAAGCTTATATCTTGGCAAGCTTCTATTAAAATAAAGGAAGATGTAAATAAAATGCCATCAGCTCTAAAGCTTTCAAATGTTTCATTTTCATATGATGGTAAAAAGGATATAGTGCATGATATTAATTTTGATATTAAACAAGGGGAAATGATTTCAATTGTAGGTAAAAATGGCGCAGGAAAATCTACACTTACTAAGTTAATTTGTGGATTTGAAAAGCTAGATAAAGGCGAAATTTTATTTAATGGCAATAATGTTTTAAAGATGTCTATATCTGAAAGAGCAGCCCATGTTGGACTTGTTATGCAAAATCCTAATATGATGATATCCTTACCTAGAATTATCGATGAAGTATCGCTGGGGCTTAAGCTTAGGGGATTTTCTAAAGATGAAATAGAAAGACGAGTGGAAAAATCCTTGTCCATTTGTGGACTTTTGCCTTTTATAGAATGGCCAATTCAAGCTTTAAGCTATGGGCAGAAAAAGAGGGTTACCATTGCATCAATACTTGCCTTAGAACCAAAGATAATAATTTTAGATGAACCAACAGCTGGACAAGATTATAAGCATTATAGTGATATGATGGAATTTTTAAAAAAGTTAAACGAAGATGGAAACACTGTTATACTAATAACCCATGATATGCACCTTATGCTTGAATATACTAAAAGATCTATTGTTCTTTGCGATGGAGAAATAATTGCAGATGCTCCTTCTTATAAGATCTTAACTGATGAAAGTGTAATTAAAAAGGCAAATTTAAAAGAAACTTCTTTATATGCTCTTGCCAAGAAAGTAAAAATAGAAGATGGTACTTCGTTTGTGCAGAGTTTTATTAATTATGAAAAGGGTGCATTTAGATGAAAATAAAACTTTTTTCCTATGATGATCTTCATACACCAATTCATAGACTTTCAGGGCTTACAAAACTCATATGTTTTTTGTTTTTGACCTTTGCTACTATGTTTTCTTATGATATAAGGGTTATTCTCTTTATGATGGTATTTTCTGTTTTAATTTTTTATATATCAAAAGTAGATGTAAGGCAAATAAAGCTCATGATAATCTATGTAGCTATTTTTTTAATCACAAATTTTATAATATCTTATTTATTCGCACCTGAACAAGGACCATCTATTTATGGTACAAGACATGTGATTTGCCATTTAGTAGGGCCTTATTATATAACACAGGAACAAATTTTATATCAAGTTACAAAGCTTTTAAAATATGCGTCTGTTGTGCCATTTGGTATTTTATTTTTAGTTACTACAAATCCAAGCGAGCTTGCCTCATCGTTAAATAACATTGGAATTAATTATAAGGCTTGTTATGCTTTAGAACTTACTCTCCGTTATTTTCCAGATGTAGCAAGGGATTTTACTTCAATTAGTCAGGCGCAGCAAGCAAGAGGACTTGATATGTCTAAAAAAGCAAAGCTTTCACACAGATTTAAAAACACTATGGTTATAATAATACCACTTATTTTTTCAACATTAGATAGAATTGAACTTATTTCAAATGCAATGGATTTAAGAGGATTTGGAAAGAATAAAAAGAGAACTTGGTATTCAAAGAGAAAGCTTACTAACCTTGATTTTACAGCAATTGCAATTTCAGCTTTTATTTTTATTGTTACAATAATGATATCTGTTTTCATCAATCATAGCAGATTTTATAATCCTTTTAAATAATATTAACAGAAAGGAAAGCATATTTTGAGGGAGAAAAATTTTCAAAAACCAATATTAGTGTTTCAAACAGATTTTACATATAAAGAAGGGGCAGTTTCTGCTATGTATGGCGTTGTAAAATCTGTTGATAGAGAGCTTGAAATAATTGATGGAAGTCATGAAATACCTCAATACGATATTTGGAGTGCATCTTATAGGTTATACCAGACCATTAGGTTTTGGCCAGAGGGGACTATTTTTGTATCTGTGGTTGACCCAGGAGTTGGTACTAGTAGGAGAGCATGTATTGCAAAGACGGTGGATGGTTATTTTATAGTGACTCCAGATAATGGAACTTTAACCCATATAAATAAATGGTCCAAAATAGAAGAGATACGTGAAATAGATTTAGAGAAAAATCTTTTAAAGGGAAAATCTGAAGGATCTTATGTATTTCACGGTAGGGATTTATTTGGATATACAGCTGCAAGATTTGCTTCAGGAATAATATCTTTTGAAGATATTGGGGAAAAATATGATGTTTCTGAAATTGTATCTTTTCCTATTTTGGAGCCAAGTTTAAAAAATGGAGCTGTCTTAGGAATATTTGAGATAAATGATCCTAATTTTGGGAATCTTTGGACAAACATTCCTTTAAAGATGTTTAATGATGCAGGGTTTTCTTATGGTGATAATATTCATATGGTCATAAAAAATGGTGAAAATATTGTTTATGAAAATAGAATTTTGTTTCATAAGTCTTTTGGATATTCTAAAAAAGGATATCCGATTATATATAATAATGAGTTAATGCGCATAGCTGTGGCAATATCTCAAGGTAATTTTTCTAAGAGTTTTGGTATAGGATTTGGGTCTGGTTGGAATGTAACATTTAATAAGTAGGGGTTTTTATGAAAAAGAAATTAGTATTTCAATCTGATTTTGGACTTATGGATGGAGCTGTAGCTGCTATGTATGGGGTAGCTTTGCAGATAGATAGAGATCTTTTAATTTATGATTTAACGCATGACATTGAGCCTTATAATGTTTGGGAGGCTTCTTATAGATTGTTTCAAACAGTTGAATATTGGGAAGAAGGCACTGTATTTGTTTCTGTTGTGGATCCAGGGGTAGGATCAAATAGAAAAAGCATTGTAGCTTTAACTAATGGTGGACATTTTATTGTAACTCCCAATAATGGCACTTTAACCCATATAAAACGATATGTTGGCATTAAAGAAGTTTATTGCATTGATGAAGAGGTACATATGAGGAAAAATACTTTGTTTTCATATACTTTTCATGGAAGAGACCTTTTTTCCAACACTGGGGCTAAAATTGCAGCAGAAATTATTTCTTTAAGTGAAGTTGGAGATAAAATAGAAAATGATGATGTAGTTGAACTTGAAGTAGGAGAAGTTGTGAAAACTAAAGCTTCTATTAAAGGCAGCATTGATATTTTAGATGTGAGATTTGGAAGTTTATGGACAAATATTACCAGGGATGATTTTGTGAATTTAGGCATATCCTACGGAGACAAGGTGGAAATTGTTATTAGAAATGGGTCAACTTTGATTTATAATAATAGAGTTTCCTTTGGCAAATCCTTTGCTGATGTTTATGTAGGTGAACAAATTGTTTATGTGAATTCTCTTTATAGGATGGCAGTTGCAATTAATCAAGGAAATTTTGCAAAGGCTTATGCTATTGGAACTGGGATTCATTGGTCTATTGAATTCAAAAGGGTTTAAAAGAAGTCATGGAAAAATAGCCTTAAGTTTTGAGGTGCTTTCCATGGCTTCTTTATTTAGTGAATAAAATTGATAGTCAAAATAATCCACCTAAAGTTAAAAATATAAGATGAACAGGTTTTCAAACTATGATAATATTATTATAAATAAATCGATTTATCTTAGAAAGCTTATAAATATAAATAAGTTTTTTCAATATCTCTATGCCTTTTGTGTAGAATTATACATTATTTTATTGCTTTGCATTAAGGTTTGTTTTTTGCTTATAATAAATAGTTATTATTATCTACTTTTATTAATTATACATAAATAGGTGCACTTTTTACAATTTTTTATTTTACAATTTTTTAACAATAGGAGGATTTATAAATGAAAATAAAAAAGATTTTATCTTTTGCAATGTCATTATTACTTGTTGTTTCTTTTGGGGGATGTGGGAATGGAAGTGGAAATACTTCAAAGACAGATTCAAATGCAAATGCAGGTAATTCAAGCAGTGGGACAAGTACAGAAAGCAATAATAATTCTGGCCCTGTAGAACTTAACTTTATGTATTGGGGTGGACTTGTAGAAAAAGATGCAGTTCAAAAGTGTGTAGATAATTATAATAAATTGCATGAAGGAAAAATTCATGTTAATGCTCAACATGTTCCTGATGATTACTCAAACAAATTAGCTTCACAAGTTGCAGCAGGAAAGGCACCAGATATAG
The DNA here is from genome assembly GCA_031549885.1 of Clostridiaceae bacterium. Classification (GTDB taxonomy): domain Bacteria; phylum Bacillota; class Clostridia; order Clostridiales; family Clostridiaceae; genus WQUF01. Next base: position 50,793 of record JAVBPD010000033.1, on the reverse strand, counting down.
CTTATGTTAGCACATCTGTAGCGCCAACTTATGCTCAAGAAGGCAAACTCTTATTTGTTGAAGATTTACTTAAAGAGGATAAATCTTTTATTGATAACGTTTTGCCAATTGCTCAATGGAAAGTAAATGGAAAAGTTGCGTTTTTCTCAACTGCACTTGAAAGTTTGTTAATAACTTATAATAAGGATATTTTTGACGAACATAAAGTTGCATATCCACCTTCAGATGCAAGCAAAGCACTAAATTGGGATGATTTTGTAAAGCTTTGTAAGTCTGTAACTTTTGATTCAAATGGCAATGATGCAAATAGCCCAGATTTTAATCCAGAAAACATTGCAACATATGGTCTTTCCATGACTACTTACCTTAACCATATATTGATGCTATTAAATTCAAATGGTGGAAGCATTTTAAATCAAGATAGCACAAATACTGCTTTTAATTCTCCTGAGTGGATTGATACCATGAAAAAAGTTCAAGATTTAATATATGTTCATCATGTAGTGCCAACACCTGCAAAAGCAGATTCTCTTGCTGCTGAAGCTATGTTAACTGGCCAAGTAGCTATGACTTTAGATGGAAACTGGTCATTTTTAGATTATAATGACCAAAAATTAAACGTTGGTTGTGCTGTTTTTCCTGATCTAGGTAAAGGACCTTCAACTATGAGCGCTCCTGGAGTTACTGCCATATTTGCCTCAACTAAACATCCAGAAGAAGCTTGGGATTTTTATAAATATTCACTAGATGCTGAAAATGGAGCAACAGATCTTTATAAAAATGGATTATGGCAACCAATATATAAAGATTATTATACAAATCCTGAAAAAGTATCCTTCTGGATAGATACCCCTGCGCACCCACAAGATTATAAATCTGTTGTAATTGATAATATCGATAAAAATATTGTTAAAACACCTCAAGAATATGTTAAAAATTGGGGAGATGTTGCAGCAATTTTAAATCCTGCAATTGACGCTATATTTAGAAATGAAAAAGACCCTGCAAGCGCTTTAAATGAAGCTCAATCTACAATTGAATCTTCTAAAGCATATCAAGGACGTTATGATGGAAATTAAAAGTATATAATTTTAAACAAGAGTATATAAATTGCTAAATATTGTACAAGTATTATTGCCAATATACTCTTGTTTTTAAATGGGGTGAGAATTTGGTTAAAGAAGTTTCATTTAAGAATAAAAAGAAAAATTATGAAGAGAAATGGGGCTGGTTTTTTGCAGCTCCTGCTATAATAGGATTTTTAGTATTTACTGCAGTGCCAATGCTTATGAGTTTATATTTGAGTTTTACTAACACTACACTTGGAGTAGATGGCGCTTTTATTGGTATAGAAAATTTTAAAACAATTTTCACAACTGATCCTTTTTTTAAACTTTCCCTTGGCGTAACATTTTCCTATGTTGTTTTAGCAGTTCCTTTAAATTTAATTTGTTCATTTTCTGTAGCTTTGCTTCTTAATACAGAGAGATTAAAGGGTGTAAGATTTTATAGGACTATTGTTTACCTTCCTGGCATTGTACCAGCTGTAGCAAATGCTTTTTTATGGAAATGGCTTTTTAATCCTGATTTAGGGCTTTTAAATAAAATTTTATCTTTTATGCACGTTCCAGCTCAACAGTGGATTTATAGCAAATCAAGTGTTGTGCCATCGCTTGCATTTATGGGTATTTGGGGAATTGGAGCAAATATGATAATATTTTTAGCAGGTCTTCAAGGTGTACCACGTTCTTTATATGAAGCCATAGAAGTTGATGGAGGCAATGTTTTTCATAAATTTATATATTGTACCCTTCCAATGATGACACCTACGATTTTCTTTACATTAGTAATGGGCATAATTGGAACGCTACAAGCCTTTTATCAAGCATTTGTTATGACAGATGGTGGACCTAATAATGGAAGTTTATTCTATGCTTATCATATTTATAGAACTGCTTTTTCAAGCAATAAAATGGGATATGCTTCAGCATTATCATGGATTTTGTTTGTAATTGTAATATTTTTTACATTTATAATTTTTAAAACTTCAAATTCATGGGTATATTATCCGGAAGGAGAAAATTGATGAAAAAATCAACCTCTATCAAAATAAAAATGTCAATTGTATATTCTTTAATAGCAATTATTTGTGTTATATCTCTTTTGCCTTTTTATTGGATGATTAGAAGCTCACTTATGGATGCAAGGCAGCTTTTTAAACTGCCTATTATGCTTTTTCCCAATCCAATTAGATGGGAAAATTATCCTAAAGCTTTAGCTTCACAGCCTTTTGGAAGGTATTTTTTAAATACAATTTTTTTAGTTGTAACTAACATGGCAGGTACTTTAATTACATCTGCAATGGCAGGATATGCTTTTTCAAGGCTAAGATGGAGAGGAAAGAAAGTTCTTTTTTACGCTCTTCTATCAACTATGATGATACCATCTTTTATAACGTTATTACCTACGTTTTTAGTATGGAGTAAACTTGGGCTTACTGATTCATATGTACCTCTTATTTTGCCATCTTGGCTTGGAGGAAGTGCTTATAACATTTTTCTTGTAAGGCAATTTTTTATGACAATACCTAAAGATTTAGATGAAGCTGCTCTAATAGATGGAGCAAATCAATGGACTATATTTTGGAAAATACTCCTACCTCTTGTAAAGCCTGTTCTTGCAGTATTAGGGGTATTTACATTTATGAATGTGTGGAATGATCTAATAGGGCCAGTTATATATTTAAATGATTCAAATATGTTTCCAGTATCCTTAGCCCTTAGCTCATTTAAAAGCACATATAGTGCAAAATGGGATTTTTTAATGGCAGCATCAGCAATTGTCACGTTCCCAATGATTTTAGTTTTCTTTTTCTTTCAGAGATATTTTGTTGAAGGCGTTACGCTTACAGGGATTAAGAGTTAGATTTTATTAGAGTAGGTGAGGTTTTTGTTGACTTTAAAGGCAAATATTAATAAGCCTGTTAAATTTGAATCAGCTGGTTTTTTTATAGCTGATAAAAATTGGATTCACAATAAAAGAATTATCGATAGCTATGAGATACTTGTTGTTGTAAAAGGGATTTTATATATGGAACAAGAGGGCATTAGGTATTCGCTTAATAAAAATGATATTTTACTTCTTCATCCAGGCATAGTTCATAAAGGATTTGAAAAGGTAGAAAAAGACACTTCATTTTACTGGATGCACTTTTTACCAAGGGGAGAAACTAGTGTTTTTAATTTTGAAAATAAGCTTGAGAATGTTTCTTTAGAAGAGGTCAAAAACTTTGCATATGTTCCAACATTTTTAGAAAAAGCAAATTTAGAGAGGATAAATGTTTTATGCAGCCAGCTATGCCATATTAATGAATCAAAATATATATCAGGATATGCTACAGATTACATGATTACTTCCCTTGTTATAGAAATATCTGAACAATTTTTGATAAAAAAAGGCGTTAAAGAGGCTCAAGGCAACATGGAGAAAATATTTGAATGGATAAGGATAAATGCTTGTAGAGGCATTTCACTTTCAGATGTTGCTTATGAATTTAATTACTCAAAAGAATATTTATCTAGACGCTTTCATGAAGTAACAGGGGTTAACATGCAAAAATATATAAATACTATTAGGATTTCAAAGGCAAAGGAACTTTTGTGTCATAACGAATATAAGATTAAAGAGGTTTCAAATATGGTGGGGTTTAATGATACAAAATATTTTTTTAGATTGTTTCAAAAGTTTGAAAATTTAACTCCTAAGCAATTTAGAAATGCTTATAGTAAAACACACTATAACAAAAAATAATTTAAGGAGCTCTGATATTATGAACGATCAAGAAGTAGTGCTTTACGATGCTGAATCCATTTATATTGGGAATATATTTACTATCGATTCAGATATGAATTTACCAAGTAAAGGGCAATTAGGCTCTACAATTTCCTGGAAGTCAAATTATGATCACATTATTGATAATAAGGGTAAAGTCACAAGGCCAAGGTGTGGTACAGGAAATAGAGATGTTACTTTAGTTGCAACTGTGAGTTTTGGAGAGGCTTTGATGAGCCGGGAATTTGAAATAACAGTTTTAGAACAAAAAAGTAAGGATGTTATAAAAGAAGTTTTGCCGCTAAGAAATGAAATACTTTTAGGAAGTGAATATAGGCTTCCAAAAATTTCAATAGTTAAAATGGAAGAAGGTTTTTATAGCACAATTTCAGTCACATGGGAAGATGAGCCTGATTTTTCTAAGCTTCCTATAGGTAAGTATAGAGTATTTGGAGAAAAAATAAAGGATTATGATGGTTTAATTCCTGAAGCAATTGTTGAAGTAGTAGATAAAAAAGAAAAATCATTATTATATAAAAAACCTTTGGAAGAGTTTGAATTGTCAGATGTTATTTTAAATAATCATAGCATATTTTATGAAAATAAAAATAGGGTTGAGGAATATTTGCTTGGTGTTGATGATGATAAAATATTGTATAACTTTAGAAAACAAGCAAATTTAGATACTAAAGGAGCCCTACCTATGAGCGGTTGGGATGCGCCTGAATGTTTGCTTAGAGGTCATACAAGTGGTCATTATTTATCTGCTATTTCTTTAGCTTATGAGGGAAGCATAGAAAATAAAGAAGTGTTTAAAGGTAAAATAGATTATTTAATTCAAGAACTTGCATTATGCCAGGAAGCTATGGAAAATGATGGAAAATATAGCTATGGGTTCTTAAGCGCTTACTCTGAAGATCAGTTTGATAAATTAGAACAATATGAAGTTTATCCAAAAATATGGGCACCTTATTATACTCTTCATAAAATCATGGCTGGGCTTCTTGATTGTTATGAATTTGGTAAAAATGAGCTTGCTCTTATAATTTGCAGCAAAATAGGTATATTTGTATATAATCGATTATCAAAACTGAATAAGGACAAGCTAAATAAAATGTGGTCAATGTACATTGCAGGTGAATTTGGAGGTATGAATGAAGTTTTAGCTAGACTTTATAAATTTAATAAAAAAGAAGAATATTTAAAAGCTAGTAAATTTTTTGACAATGAAAGATTATTCATTCCAATGTCTAAAAACATAGATACTCTTTCAAATATTCATGCAAACCAACATGTTCCGCAGATTATAGGAGCTCTAGAAATTTATGATAAGACTTTTGAAAAAATATATTTTGATATTGCAGATAATTTTTGGGAGTTTGTAACTAAATCTCACATTTATAACATAGGAGGAGCTGGCGAAGGTGAGATGTTTAAAGAGCCGAATAAAATATCTAAATTCTTAACAGAAAAAACTGCTGAATCCTGTGTTAGTTATAACATGCTTAAATTAACTAAAATGCTTTTTAAGTATTCAAAGAATGCTAAATATATGGATTATTACGAAAAAACGCTATATAATCACATTGTAGCATCTCACGACAAAAGCGGACCAACTGGAGGGTCAACATATTTTATGCCACTTATTCCAGGTGGAATGCGAGAGTTTGATTTAAAAGAAAACAGCTGTTGCCATGGAACGGGAATGGAAAGCCATGTTAAGTATCAAGAATCCATATTTTTTAAAGATGATGATATAGTTTATATAAATTTGTATATACCTTCTACTTTAAATTTACATGATAAAAATATGAAAGTCACCATTTGTGATGATTTTTTAAAGTTTAAATCCTCTAACATTTTAATAGAGGGAAATGGTTTTATAGAATTTAGGTTTAGAATACCAAGCTGGCTTATTGAAAAACCAATTATTAAGTTAAATGAAAAAGCTATTGAATACAATTTAGAAAATGGATATGGAATTGTTAAAGGTGAATTTAAATCTTTTGATAAAATAAAAATAGAGCTTCCATTTTCAATTAAAATAGATAGAACAAAAGACAATCAGGATATAGGATCTATTTTTTATGGGCCTTTAGTTATGGCAATAGCTAGTGATAAGGATGACTTTATAGAGATTTCCAAAGAGGATATATATGATTTTAAAGTCATATCTGATGATGATAATATATTAAAAATAGGTGAATATGAATTTATACCTTTTTATACTGCTTTTGATGTGCCTTATCATTCATATTTTAAAATATTATAATAGAATAGTATAAATTATAAATTTACTTAGAAAGCATTGGAGGACCAACATGGAAAATAATTTACCAACTAATTTAACTGAAAAAGATGTTTCTATTAAAGTTAATGATAACATAAGCCTACCTGGTAAACTTACTCTGCCATATGATTTATCTAAACCTGTGCCTGCTGTTATACTTAGTGCTGGCTCTGGTCCATGTGATATGGATGAATCCATTGGGCCTAATAAACCATTTCAAGATATTGCATGGGGGCTTGCAGAGCGTGGAATTGCTGTGCTTCGTTATGATAAACGTCCATGTTTATTAAGGAGAAATCCAAATTTAGGTATTGCTATTAATAACACTAAAGATGAATATACTGATGACATGTTAACTGCAATTAATTTGTTATGTAATCAAAGCGATATAGATTCTAAAAAAATATTTATTTTAGGTCATAGCGAAGGTGCAATGCTTATTCCAAGATTTGAAAAGATTACAAATGTACCAGCAGGTTATATTATGCTTGCGGCACCTGCTGTAAAAATTCAAGATGAGGTTTTGAGGCAAGTACAGTATTTATGTGATATTGGCATAATACCAGCAGCTGATTCGGATGCGCAAATGGCTGCAATAAAACAAGCATATGATGAAATAAATGCTATAACTGAGGCTGATTCACAAAATACCAGCCATATGGTATTTTATGCACCTAAATCATATTGGGCAGATTTAAATGTGTATAATCAGGTAGAGCAAGCTAAAAGCATAACTTTACCACTATTTATTTTGCAAGGAGAAACTGATTATCAAGTGACAATGGATGATTTTAATGCATGGAAAACAGCTCTGCAAGGTAAAAGCAATGTTACATTTAAATCATATCCTGGGTACAATCACATATTTACAAAAACTAAGGGTGAGAAAAGTACTCCAGCAGAATATGCAGAGTATGAAGCTTTTTCACCTGATGTTATAAGTGATATAGCGGATTTTATATTAAAATAGGTTTTAAAAAGCTGATTCCTTTTTAGTTTGGGAATCAGCTTTTACTATTAAGAATTATATTATCTAAACTCTGTTGGAAGATATGGACTCAAAATATTAAGTTGTTCACGTGTTAAATCAGGTTCTTTGTATATAGAAAGTCTATGGTCAATTATTTTCTTTACTGCATTATCGATATCAGCCTCATTTGTAGCAGCTCCAGAATTTATGCTCTTTTTAGTGAAGGTATCCGACAAATAATGATCATGGCGGTATAAATTCATTTTGCCAATTTTTAGAAAACCACTTTTCTTTTTAGTTGTTTCAAGTTTTTCTAAAAGATTTGAATCTAATTCATATTTTGGGTTAAGCCCTTTATTAAGGCAACGGATAATATCCTCATCCAAAATAAGTTTCTTAAAGCTTGCACCAGCAAAACCTGCCATACTGCCTGGATAACACCAAACATCACTAATTTCAGTTAGTGAAAATGGCAAAGAAGCTGTAAGCATAGATTCTGAACCTGCTTGAAAATCTACATCAAGATTATCACAGGTGATACCACAGACAGTGCAATTGATTCCAAGTTGTTTGCAAATTTCAAAAAACATAACCTGTAAATGCATATATTCAGTAGAGCCATAGGAAGGCTGAAGTGTCCTGATATCAGACATAGTGGAGAAGCTGCACATTGATACTTCTGTACCTGGTGAAAACATTTGCACGTAAATAATGCCAGCTAGACATAGAGCAACATCATGCACAACAACGCCCATCAATGTCTCAGGTCCCGTCACATAAGACATTGTACATGGAAATAAAACAATACCTTGCGCCTCTTCCATGAGCGCATCAAGGTTCTCCAAACATTCCACATCATAAGCAAGAGGAGACATAGGACATAAACCTTGATAACAAACGATTTCATCTTTGCGTCCATAGAAATCTTTTATCATTTTTAAAGTTCGTTTAGCGCTTTCATATACTTTGCCATCTTTGGTACAATTGATAGTGGCACGTATGCCTATATTCAGTGGTTTAGTGGTATATCGAAGAGTTAAAGCTATTTGAGAAGCATAGCTGTCATCACAATCAAGATCGAAAGGGTCAATAAGGCTTGGATTGGCAAATTCGTATAGCTCAGAAGTTTCTGAAAGAATATGAGCTTTAATGACATCTTTAAGTGTTGTTCTTCGGAATTTTTTCGTTTCATCATCATATAATGCTGGTGAATTTAAAAATGGAGTTGTTGCTCGAACAATCTTTTTTTCACTTTGTGGATAGGTGTATTTAGGCATTAATTCAAGATATTCTTCTACCTTATTAGAAGACATATAAACTCGGTTTCCAATGACCTCAAAACCATGATTTTTAAAAGCAGCTAGTGACTTTTTTGTGTCAAATACAATACCAACTTTCTCTAAGGTATTTAATGCTAATTCATAAATATTATCTATTTGATCTTTATTTAGCATGAGAACCTCCTCTAAAATTTTTGATTTTGTGGCATATTAATAGTTGCGAGCTTCACGTATTTTGTTAATCTAGCTATTCCATAATCTGTGATGATATAGGTGCTAATTAATTGATTATTACCATCAAAGATGGCACTTTTCACATCTATAAGACCAACGCCTTTCATAGACATTAGGTGTTCGTCAATTGTATTAGGCTGGCACTGTTTTTCATTGGGGTATGAATCTTTAAGCTTATGAAATAATTGTTCCGGGGTAAGACCTTCAGATTCTTTGATAAGTAATTGTAGAATTGAAAAACGTAAGGGCAATTTTGTTTTCAAAAATATTTCCTCCTTAATTATCTCGAATTTTGATTAGATCACTTGGCTTTCCAGCTACAAGAAGTGCACCAGCGACGATGATTATAGCACCAATAACGATATTAAATGTGATATTAGCTGAACCAGTGATAATCCAACCAAATATGATGCCCCAAAGCGCATATGTGATCATAAGTGCTAATGCCCTAGAAACACCGCTCATGTTAATAGATTTGTAATACCAGAAATAAGATACGGCATTAACAACAGCAGCGGCAATTAGGATTAAAATGGTAGATGATGAAAAGGCTGTGAAAAATAATGCATAACCAGAAAGACCAATGCCAGCTACAAATGGAAGAACTGCAATGAAATAAACGATAAATGATGTGAACCAACGTATACCAATAGCAATGTTTGGATCAACTAAATCCATACCATAGGCACATATAACACCCTCAAGTCCCCAGCCAATTGTGGCAAGAAAACAAGCTGTAATACCTAGATAAAAATGAGGATAAGTGCCTGTGGGAACTACATAGCTAACAATTATGGCACCAATTATACATAAGAATATACCAAGCCAAGCATTTCTGCTGATTTTTTCTTTTAGAAATATTCTAGAAAGTATGGCTCCAACAGCAGGATAAAGAGCAGTGATGGCCATTGTGTAAAATGGACCAGCTAGATACAGTCCAATATAATAACCACTCATTGCCATTGGCCCTCCAAAGATTGAGGCTATTATAATGAATTTTCCTGGCTTGGTTTTGACTACTCGAGTATACTCTTTAGCTTTACCACCTACAATATTCATGATTAAAGTAGAAATACCACTAATGCTATCTGTTAAGCAAGCACCAACAAGGGGAACGATGTATAGGCTAAGGTTTGAAAAAGATAGAAAAGGATCTTTTGAAAAGGCAACTGAAATTATGATACCACCAAGGCCCCATAGCATACCAGCAATAGCGCCTATAATAACACCTTTTTTTGCATAACCAATGTTTTTGTTCAGCAATGCATTTTGAATGCTATTCATTTTACTCCTCCTTCATATTTAAAAAAATTAATGAAATTAGATTTTAGTTGTGTGGATTTTTATTAAAATAGTATCACTTTATGAAAAGCTATACAATATGTTTTAAATAAATAATAGATAATTTATTTAAAAATAAAGATTAAAAAAATAGAAAAATATGTAGTTAAAATACAACTATTAAAAGTATAATATTCTAAAAAATAAAAAAGGGCTATGCCCTTTTTATTCTTCTTCTTCCTCAAACTCTTCTTTGCCAACGGCACAAAGAGGGCAAACCCAATCATCAGGTAAGCTTTCGAAAGAAGTACCTGGTTCTATATCATTGTCAGGGTCGCCTAGCTCTGGGTCATATACATATCCACATACAAGGCAAACGTATTTTTTCATATAATTACCTCCAAAAAAACTCTTAAAAGCAATAAAGCTTTTATGAGTGCCATTATACTATAACAATAATTATATATAAAGTCTTAATTGTAAATTAATAAAATTTTTAATAGATTCATTTAATTTTTGGTAAGCTTTTGTTTCCATAAGAATATAAACAGTTTAAGATTCATAAATATGTAAAGAGTGTAAGGGGGAGTTAAATTGAAGAACACTTTTGAAAAGATAGTTAAGCACATTAAGAGTAATTATATTTATTATTTAATATCAGCAACTATAGTAGTAATATCAGTAATTATTGGTTATAAATTTTTTAAATTATCACCACTTGATGAAAATTCTATAACACAAGTTAAAAAATTTATGAATTGGGATGGAACACTAAATAATAATGGCAGTTTGGTTTTTGCAGATGCTTTTAAAAGTAATCTACTAATGATTTTAGCTATATGGATATCTGGTTTAACTTTTATAGGAGTGCCTATAATAATAACTATTTTATTTTTAAAGGGATTCTCGTTTGGATTTACATTAGCTTTTGTTGCAAACTTAAATGTTGAACCAGGTTTTTATAAAATAATGGTGCTTTTGATATTACAAAATATTTTTATATTTTCATGTTTATTAGTTGCTGCTGTGTTTTCTCTTAAATCGTCTTTAAATATTTCTAAAGGAAAAAGTGAAAAGCTATCAAAAGAAAATTTAAAGAATAGAATTATAAAAAATGCCAGTTGTTATATAACAGTTATGATTTTTTGTTTTATTGAAGCACTTCTTGAGGGATATATATTACCTATTATTTTTTAATTTTGTTTTGTATTTGTAGGGGGTGCATAATGGATATTTTTTTAGAGAGGTTTTTAGAAGATATAAAAAGGAAAAAGTTAAGTCACAATACTTTTGACGCATACAGAAGGGATATAGAAAGGTTTTACAAATATTTAAATAAAAGAAGCTTAACCATTGATGTTGTAGATGATGAAATAATCAGGGCATATTTTCAGGAGTTATCCAAAAAAAACATGGCCAATTCTTCAATAGTAAGAAATATTATATCAATAAGAAATTTTTATAAATTTCTTACAAAGAACAAATATTTACTATATAATCCTACAGTGAATTATGAAATACCTAAAGTAAATAGAAAACTCCCTGAAATACTTACAGTAGAAGAGGTAAATAAACTTTTAAGTGCACCAGATATGACTACAACAAAGGGCATAAGAGACAAGGCTATGCTTGAACTAATTTATGCATCTGGAATGAGGGTTACAGAGCTTTTAAATATTAGAATGGATGACATAAATTTAAAATTAAATTATTGCGTAGCAAATGGAAGTAAAAGTCAAGAGAGAATAATACCCATAGGATCTTATGCAGTAAAGTTTATGCTTGAGTATTTAAAAATTAGAGATGAAATAAACATACACAAATACAATTATCTATTTTTAAATTTAAAGGGATTTCCAATGACAAGACAAGGCTTCTGGAAGCTTGTTAAAGAATATGCAGACAATACTGGCATATATAAAAAAATAGATCCTTATTGCTTAAGACATTCTTTTGCAGTACACTTAATACAAAATGGTGCTGATATAAAGACAGTACAGGAGCTTTTAGGGCATAAAGATATGAATACAACTCAAATATATTCTCTTATATCTAAAAAGAGTAGGATAGCAGATGTCTATATGAAAACGCACCCAAGAGCATAATAGAAAGGTGAACAAATGTATGAAAAGAGCTATATTAATGATCTTTGATAGCTTTGGCGTTGGGGAGCTTCCTGATGCTAAAGATTATCAAGACGAAGGAAGCAATACCTTATGCAATATTGCAAAAAAAGTTCCTGAAATTTCTCTTCCTAATCTAGAGAAAATGGGACTTTCAAAAGTTCATGGTGTAAACTGTTTAAAGGTTTCTCAAAATATAAAGGGAGCATATGGAAGATGCGCTGAAAAATCTAAAGGAAAGGACACTATAACTGGTCATTGGGAAATAGCAGGTGTAATACTTAATGAGCCGTTAAATGTATATCCAAATGGTTTTGGTGAAGATATAATTAAAGAATTCTGCGAAAAAATAAATAAAAAAGCTGTGCTTGGAAATATTGTGGCTTCAGGAACAGAAATTATTAAAGATCTTGGAGATGAACATGTTAAAACTGGCTTTCCTATTGTATATACATCTGCTGATAGCGTATTTCAAATAGCTGCCCACGAAGATGTTATACCTTTAGATGAAATTTATAAAATGTGTGAAATAGCTAGAGAAATGCTTGTAGGAAATAGATGTGTAGGAAGAGTCATAGCAAGGCCTTTTATAGGAACAAGTGGAAATTATAAAAGAACTTCAAATAGAAGGGATTATGCAATAGATCCACCTACAAAGACCATGCTAGAGTATATAAATGAAGATTCTAAAAAGGTCTTTGCTGTAGGGAAAATTGAAGATATATTTAACAAAAAGGGAATTGACTATGCAGTTCATACTAAAGACAATATGGATGGCATAGATGAAACATTAAATTGTATGGATAAACTTAAAGAGGATGGATTAATATTTACTAATTTAGTTGATTTTGATATGCTCTACGGTCATAGAAATGATTTTTTAGGCTATGCCAATGCTTTAATAGAAGCAGATAAAAGAATGTTAGAAATTATGAACAAAATGGAAGATGATGATCTGCTAATAATTACAGCAGACCATGGTTGTGATCCTACAACTAAAAGCACTGACCATTCAAGGGAATATGTTCCTTTATTGGTATATACAAAATCCATGAAAGGTGAAGTTAATTTAGGTACTAGAGATTCATTTTGCCATATAGGGAAGACAATTTTAGATTATTTAAATGTGAAAAATGAATTAAATGGAGTAAGTTTTTTAAATGAATTACAATAAGATAGATTTAATTAAACATTTATAAGTAAAATTTAGATTGAGGTGCGCGTTTATGAGGATGTACGATATTATACTTAAGAAACGTGAAGGAAATGAATTATCTAAACAAGAAATAGAGTTTTTTATAAATGGGTATGTAAAAGGTGAAATACCAGATTATCAAGTATCAGCCCTTCTTATGGCTATATTTTTTAAAAAGATGAATGAAAGGGAAACAGCTGATTTAACCATGAGCATGGTGGATTCTGGTGAAATTTTAGATCTTTCAGATATTCATGGAATTAAAGTTGATAAACATTCTACAGGTGGTGTTGGGGATACAACTACTTTAGTTTTAGGCCCAATGGTTTCATCACTTGGAATACCTGTAGCTAAAATGAGCGGAAGAGGTCTTGGCCATACTGGTGGTACCATAGATAAATTAGAATCAATTGATGGTTTTAATGTTAATATGGATAAGGGAAAATTCATCAAAAATGTAAACGAAATAAAAATTGTAGTGGGAGGCCAAACCGGAGACCTTGCCCCTGCAGATAAGAAGCTATATGTCCTTAGAGATTTAACAGCTACTGTGGAAAATACTTCTTTAATAGCATCGAGCATCATGAGCAAAAAAATAGCTTCAGGTGCAGATGCAATTGTGCTTGATATAAAGCTTGGTGAAGGTGCTTTTATGAAGACAAAGGAAGATGCTATGGGGCTTGCAAAAGCTATGGTTTCTATTGGAAAGATGGTAAATAGAAAAACTGTAGCAGTGATTTCAGATATGGATCAACCTCTTGGCTTTGCTGTAGGAAATGCCCTTGAAGTTAAAGAAGCTATAGACACTTTAAAAGGCCATGGTCCTCAGGATTTAATGGAGCTTTGTTTAACTTTAGGGAGTCAAATGGTAATGCTTTCTGGCTTTCTAAATGATGAAAAGAAGGCGAGAAATTTATTAAAAGATAGCATATCATCAGGGAAAGCTTTTGAGAAATTTAAACAATTTGTGAAAGCTCAAGGTGGAAATTTAACTTCAGTTTTAGACACTTCTAAAATGCCAAAGGCTAAATATGTAATTGAAGTAAAATCTAAGCAAAATGGATATATTTCTAAAATACATGCTGAAGAAGTGGGAAATGTAGCTATGAAACTAGGTGCTGGAAGGATTACTAAAGAGAGCATTATTGATTTAGCTGTTGGGGTTGTGCTACGTAAAAAAAGAGGAGATAGAGTCTTAAAGGGTGAAACGCTTGGTTTTATTCATGCAAATAATGTTAAGTTAGGAAATGAAATGGTATATGATTTTTTAAATTGCTTTGTTATAGATGATGAGTATAATAAAGATATTCCATTAATATATGAAATAATAAAATAAATAACAATAAAAAATAAGTGCAATAATTATGCACTTATTTTTGTAGGTATAAATAAGGTTTAAATATGTCCATAATACTCTCTATGATTTATAACTGAATAAGCATAATCTAAAAGAGTACCCCAGCTAAATATTGGAAGGTCAAGCTCTCTTTGTATTGCTCTTGCGTAAGGCTGCATTCCCGTACATTCTAACATAAGAGCTTTTATCTCAGGATTTTTTTGAATAAATGCCTTGCATATTTTAATCATATCTTCTTCAGACTTATTGTAATAACTTTCAGGAATTTCTGGCCTTTTTTCATGATCCCATAGAGTATCAAATTGAGGGCAGCCATATTCATCTTGAGCTCCAGCAATTTTGAAGTTGCTGTTTAAATCAATTCCCACATTAGTAAGATGAACATCAGTTAAAAATCTTTTTTGAGCACAAACTATTCCAACGTAATTTTTAGGCCCTATAAGCTGTTGTATAAAAGGAACTTGAAGAAGGCTTGACATAAATACAGGTACATCTACATGGCCTGCAACATCTTTTTGGAAATAAGCAAAATATCCACATTCAGCAGCAATAGCACGACATCCCATTTTTTCAAGTTTCTTTGCAGCTCTTAAAATTGGTTCTCTGCAAGGTGTTTTATCTTGCTCCCAAACTAAAGTATAATTATCAACACCTTCGGCTATTTCATATTGAATAGGATAGCCAAATCCACTAGCATTTCTTACATCACCAGGAAAACCAGGATAAGCATCATCTAAAACCATAATGCCTATGCCCATGCCATAGCAAGTGTGGTTTTTACGAGTTTTCATATAATCTATTTTAAGGTCTCTACTTTGATAAAACATAATGCGCCTCCTTATTTTACTGAATCCTCATATTTTTTCTGCATTTCATTTAATTTATTGAGTATAGACTCATCTAAAGGCTGAACCTTATGATTTTCATAAATATGTTTAATTTTATTAACTGCATTTTGAATTACCTCAGAATCATCAGGGTTTTTCATCTTTCTGCTAAATAATTCAGGATACCATATGGATTTAAAATTCTTACGGGTTTGTTTTGTATTTAAATAATGTCCACCATGACCTACTTCTTCTAAGATGGATAAATCAAGGTCAGCTTCGTCAAACGATAAGCCTTTTGAATAATGTTTTAACATTTCTATAGTTTCATTTGCAATAACTACGGATACTGGTGAAACGCTATTGCAGTGATCTGATATGCCTACATCATGAACAATATTAGCTTTACTCAAAAGAGTTGATAAAATTTCGTAGGAGGTTTCTGTAAACATTTGTGCATCATGGCTTTTTGAATCGCTTGATGCTGCCGTTCCATAGAATGGTACTCCATAAAAATTAGCCATTTCAGAAGCTGCAGCGATCATCAAATGGAATTCAGGTGCAGCATAACTTCCTATGCTGGTTTTCATATCAAATACAGAAGGCATAGCTCCGTAAATAAATGGCGCTCCTTCATTTACAAGCTGAGTCATAACTATACCGCATAAAAGTTCAGAGTTACATTGTATTAAAGTTACTGCTTTTTTAATTGGAGATGTTCCACCCATCATGCAATATGGCATATAAACAACTGGAATTTTATTTTCTGCACTTATATAAAGCTTTTCTGTGCTCTCAATTGGGTGAGTAAGCGGTGGTATTGGTTCACAATAGTTAAATACAAAAGGTTTCTCTTGAAGCTTTTCTTTGCCACCTGCTACAATAGCTGCAATATCAATTATCTCTTGAAGAGATTCTATATTATTAGTTGAAAAGTTAATTGGCTTTGAAAAGTGTTTAACCGTTTCAATGAAACTAACTTGAGATTGAACTTTTGGATCTATATCACTTGATAAACCTACAGATAAAACAAAATCTATATTTGGTAAAAAGTCTGCAATTTTGCACATAAGCTCAGTATCTTTCTTTAAAAACTTACGAGTCTTTCCGGTATAAGGATCAATTATTTCAAGTTGATCTGCATGTGTGCCAAAGTATACATTGTTTTTGCTATTGCATATAATATGGGGTTCTCCACTTCTATTGTATATTATTACTTCCTTTGGAACAGATTTAAGAGCCTTTTCAACCATAGATCTAGGTATTTTAACTATTTCTCCATCAAGGGTAGCACCAGCTTCTTTTAAAAGCGTGAGCATCCTTTGGCCAGAAATTTTCATACCAATCCTTTCTAATACTTCTAAGCTCTTCTCATGTATCATCTCAATATCAGATTGAGACATAACAGAGAAGTTTATATTCCTTTCAATACTGTAATTTTTCATTATATCTATTCTACCTCTCTATATCAATTTGAGACAAAAGCTTTATTAAAATTCTTGAAACATTTTTTCAAAATCACTTTTGTCATCTAAAATGTGGTAAACATGTTTATCTTCAGGGAATTTCTCTTCTTTAATATCTTTAACATACTCTTTAAATGCGTTTGTTATAACTTCTGCTACATTAGCATATTTTTTCACGAATTTAGGAGTAAATGCTTGGAACATCCCTAACATATCTCCGCATATAGTTAATTGCCCATCACAAGGGAGACCAGCACCTATTGAATATACTGGTATCGTAAGTTTATTTGCTATGAATTCTGTAACTTCAGGAGGTATTGCTTCAAGAAGAAGAAGCCTTGCACCTGCTTTTTCAATTTCCATAGCATCTCTTATTAATTCTCTTGCAGCTTGCACAGTTCTTCCTTGAGCTTTAAAACCTCCAAGTTGTCCTGAGCTTTGAGGAGTAAGACCAATATGGCCACAAACTACAATACCAGCATCGCTTATTGCCTTTATTTGATTAAGTACAACTCTTCCGCCTTCTAATTTAACAGCATCCATATTTGCTTCTTTAATAAAGCGAACTGCATTTTTAACTGCTTCTTCTGCGCTTACTTGATAAGAACCAAAAGGCATATCTCCCATTACAAATGTATTAGGAGCTCCTCTTCTAACTGCTTGGCAATGGCTTATGCAATCTTCCATAGTAACAGGTACGGTGCCATCATAACCTAAAACTACCATTCCTAGTGAATCACCTACAAGTATCATATCCATTCCAGCTTGTTCTGCAAAGGAAGCCATAGGAAAATCATAAGCTGTTATCCAAGTGAGTTTCTCCTTTTTTTTCTTCATATCAAATAAATCTAGAATTGTCTTTTTCTTCATTTTTATAATCTCACTTTCTATAATTATTTTATAAAGACTTTAATATATGATTATTAAGCAAATTGCATGCCATAAATGAATTATTTAAAATTTAATAATAATTTTTTTTCATATTTCATGTTTGGTATAAAAAATGCTTTATAAGAAGTTATATTGGAATTATTAAATGGAGGTGTATAAATGGAAAATAAAATTGAAAAGCTTCACAATGCTTCTATAAAAATACTAGAAGAAATTGGAATGGAATTTCAAAGCGCAGAAATATGTGAGCTCCTTAAGAAAAACGGCATAAAAGTAGAAGGCCAAAGAGCGTTTTTTACTGAAGATCAAATTAATAAATATTTAAATATGGCTAAAAAAGAGTTTACCATTAAAGCAAGAAACAATAAATTTGATATGCATATAAGTGATAAAACTATGAATTTTTCGCCAGGCTTTGGGTGCGCTAAAATAGCTCAGCAAAATGGAAATCAAAGGTTAGCGCTTTTAGAGGATTTTATTAATTTCGCAAAGCTTACACATGTGAATGATGTTTTTAAAATAAATGGTGGAATTTTAGCCCAGCCAAATGATATTGATGCATCTATTGGCAATCAAGTGATGATTTATTCAAGCATTAAGCTTTCTGACAAATGCATATTGGGAATAGCAGGATCTAAAAAATCAGTTGAAGATATCATCAATATGGTGAAAATAACATTTGAAGATGAAAACGATCTTAAAAATAACTATAGGATAATTACATTAATTTCACCACTTAGCCCGCTTATGATAGATAAAAATATGATTGATTCCTTAAATTTAATGGCTTCTAATAATCAACCTATAATAATAGCTCCAGGATGTATGGCAGGAGCTACAGGACCAATTTCACTTGCTGGAAATGTTGCACTTGCTAATGCAGAGTTCTTAGCTTGTATGGCACTTGCACAAATTATAAACCCAGGAACTCCTATTGTATATGGATTTGCAGCTACAGTTTCAAACATGTCCACAATGAATGTTTCTATTGGATCTCCTGGGTTTTCTAAGCAAGCAAAGTATGGCGCAATGCTTTCGGAAAAATATGGATTTCCAAAGAGATCAGGGGGGCCATTAACAGATGCTAAAGCAGTAGGTGCGCAAGCTGGGGTAGAAAGCGCAATGGGTATTTTTGAGACATTTTCTCAAAATGGTAATTTTGTAATGCATGCTGCTGGCATTTTAGATTCTTTTTCTGCAATGAGCTATGAAAAGTTTGTTTTAGACATTGAAACAATTTCAAGAATGCAGTATTATTTCTCAGACCTTGAAGTAAATGACCAGACATTAGCATTAGATGCCATAAGAGATGCATCTAATGGAAAAAACTTTATATCTCATAATCATACTTTTAAAAGAATTAGAAAAGACCCTTGGGTTCCACTTGTAAGTAAAAATAAAAAAGTGCCTAAAGATAAAGATGCAAATGAAATATTTACAGAGGAGCTAAGGGCACAGGCTAATTATGCTTTAGAAAGCTATAAAAAACCTGAATTAAACAGCATCGATAAGCTTGATGAATATATGGTTGAAATTGGAGTTGATAAAAGTATTTTAGAAAAAATCAATTAATTTTTTAAAGAAAGTGAATCAGGCATAGAAATTGCTACTATATATTTTGAAAGGCAAAAAGGAGGTTATGAACTTGATTATTGTTGGAGAAAAAATCAATACAAGTTTAAAAGGAGTTACAGAAGCGGTGCTTGCAAGAGATGAGGAGTTTATTTCTAATCTTGCAAAATATCAAGCAGATTTTGGAGCAAATTATATCGATGTAAATTGTGGTACGCTAGTTGATGAAGAGGTAGAAGCTTTGCCATGGCTTGTAGAAACGGTTCAAAAAACTGTGAATTTACCATGCTGTATTGATAGCCCAGATCCAGAAGCATTAGAAGCAGCACTAAAAGTACACAAAGGTGTACCAATGATTAATTCTATTACCAATGAAAATGAGCGTTATGAAAGGATAATACCTCTTGTAAAAAAATATAAGGGTAAAATCGTGTCTTTAGTCATAAGTGATGAATTTGGAATGCCTAAAACTTCAGATTTGAGGGTAAAAGTTGGGCTTGAATTAATTAATAGGCTTAATGAGGATGGAGTTTCTTGTGAAGACATTTTCATGGATCCGCTTGTTCAGCCAATAAGTTCATCTCCGGACATGGGAGTAATAGTAATTGAAACTATTAAAGGAATTGTAGCACAAAAACCAAAAGTACATTTTATGTGTGGGCTTAGCAATGTTTCTTATGGACTGCCCAAAAGAGGAATTTTAAATTCAACATTTTTGACTCTTTGCATAATGGCAGGGCTTGATGGAGCTATTTTAGATCCAGGCAATAAAAGAATGATGGCTATGATTTATAGCGCAGAGGCTCTATTAAATAGAGATAAATTTACAAAGAGATATTTAAAAGCATTTAGAAATGGATTATTAGATTTTTAGGAGGTTGTATTATGTCAGAACAATTATTAAAAATAACAAATTGTATAATAAATGGTGATGATGAAGAAATAGTGTCACTTGTAAAGGAAGCTTTAGATAATGGTATAAGTGCAAACGATATTTTAAATAAAGGCTTAATACCAGCTATGGATATCGTTGGACCTAGAATGGAATCAGGTGAAATGTTTATACCAGAAGTTTTGATGTCTGCTGATGTAATGAAAATGGGACTTGATGAAATAAAACCATTATTAAACGATAGTGATATTAGTACTGCTGGAACAGTTGTTATTGGCACTGTACAAGGTGATTTGCACGATATTGGAAAAAATTTGGTTGGCATGATGCTTGAAGTAAGCGGATTTAAAGTTATCGATCTTGGTGTTGATATAGACGCTAATACCTTCTTAGAAGCTTGTGAAAAAGAAAAACCAGATGTTGTTGGGCTCTCAGCGCTTTTAACTACTACCATGAGTGCAATGAAAGAAACTGTTGCAGCGATTAAAGATAAGTTTAAAGATGTAAAAGTTATTGTTGGCGGAGCTCCTGTTTCTGAAGAATTTGCAAAGGTAATTAATTCTGATGGCTATTCAGATGATGCAGGTGGTGCAGTAATGCTTTGTAAAAGTTTAATTAAATAAATATTAACTTGGAGTGTGTTTTATGGGAAAATTTGATTATTTAAAAGAAAAATCTATTGCAGTATTAGGAGCTGGTGCTGTATCAAAAGCAATTGCTGGAGATTGTGCACTCGGTGGTGCTAAAGTTAGAATATGCGATGTTGAACCATTTGCAACAAAAACATTAAAAAATATTAAAGAAGTTGGAATTAAATTTTATGGTGAACAGGTAAATTTATACGGGTTTGAACGTGAAGGATTTGCAAAAATGGAATTAGTAACCACTGACGTTGCTGAAGCTGTTAAGGGTGCAGGAATAATAGTAATTGGAACCCCTACATTTGGACATAAACCATTCTTTGAAAAGTTAATACCATGTTTGGAGGATGGTCAAGTTATACACATATTCCCAGATAATTTTGGATCAATTTTACTTAGAAAAATGATGAAAGAAGCTAACTGCACTAAAAATGTCATAGTTGGAGGATGGTCATCGTCGACATATGGATCAAGAGTAGATATTTATGGTGGTGTTATAACCCATAAAATAAGAGTTTATTATAGAGCCATAACTTTAAGAGGAGCTGCAATGCCAGCTTGTGATACAGATGACTTTTTAGAAACCGCTAATTTCTTACCTTCTATGGATGGTGTTACAAAAGGAGATGGAGTTGTAAAAGGAGATACTGCTTTAGACATTGGATTATCTAATGTTAACCCTGTACTTCATTGCCCTGGAACAATCTTAGGCGTCTCTACAATGGAAAACTATGGAAAGATATTTGGGGATGACAAACATAAATTTTCGATTTATTCACATGCATATTGTAATTCTATTTCAGAAGTGCAGTACAGCTTTTACTTAGAAGAGTGCGAGATTGCCAGTAAATTAGGAGTAGGCATACAACCATATGAAAGAGAGCATTTCTTCTCACGTGAAAATGTCTTAGGTCAAGAATATATGGGACTTAATTATTTAATTCCATTTGATGCACAAGATCCAATTCAATTTGGCACAGGTCCATTTAATATGGAAAACCGTTATATAACTGAGGATATTCCTGTAGGTTGTTTTGTTTATAGTCAACTTGGAAAAAAATATGGTGTAGAAACTCCAGTGGTTGATTCAATGATTCATCTTGCAAATGCTATCTCAAAGAAAGACCTGACTAAAGGTGGGTATACGCTTAGCTATCTTGGCCTTGATAATATGTCAATAGAAGATCTTAATAAGTATTTAAGAGAAGGAGTAAAAAATCTATAAAAAGAGGTGATGTTTTTGGATATTGTTGATGCACTTATAACTTCTATTCTAAGGGGGAGCTTTTATTCCTTGATGGCTGTGGGGCTTTCGCTGGTATTTGGTGTAATAAATATTGCAAATTTTGCACACGGTGAATTTTATATGTTAGGTGCATTTGTATCTTATTTTGCATTTATAGTTTTAGGGCTTAATCCTATACTCAGCGTTTTAGCTGCTGGAGTGTTTGTTTTTATCTTTGGGATACTTGTTGAAAGAGTTCTTTTTGTACCTTTAAGAAAGAAAAGTCAAAAAAATTGGCTTATGAACACTTTTCTTTTAACCCTTGGACTTTCAATCATAATGCAACAATCAATGAGGCTTATTGCTGGTTCTAAAAACTATGGTATTAAACAAGGATATTTTAATGGTTCATTTAAAGTTCTTGGAATGAGCGTTGCTAACGATAGGATTTTTGCTTTTGCTGTTTCAATTATATCCATTGCAGCTCTTATGTATTTTTTAAACTATACAAGAACAGGAAAAGCTATAAGAGCAGTTTCACAAGATCCAATTGGTGCAAAACTTATTGGCGTAAATTTAAGCTTTATTTATACTCTTACATTTGCACTTAGCTGTTCACTTGCAGCAATAGCAGGAGCATGTTTGTTATCAATTATTCCTGCTAATCCACTTATGGGTATATCTGCTTTAAATAAATCATGGTTTGTATTAATACTTGTAGGTATGGGAAATGTGGAGGCTGGAATTGTAGGTGGATTAATAGTAGGATTTTTAGAGACAGTTGCTGTAAACATTTTTAGTTCTGGTTGGATGGATCTTATAAGCCTTGGCATTATTATTATTATCCTACTTGTGAAACCTAATGGTCTTTTTGGTAAAAAAGGTGTTAAGAGTGCTGTTGAATAATGAGGAGGGATTAATGTTGAATGAAAACTGATTTACAGAGAGCTAGCCTTTATCCTAGCATGAGAAATAATTTACAAAGAGTAGGTCTTACACCTGTAGGATTAATTTCATTGATATTACTTGGTCTTATACCCATATTCGTAACAGATAATGCAATTGTAAGGCTTATGATATCAGCAATGATGTATGGCGTATTTGCAATGGCATTTGATTTTACTTCTGGATTTATAAATATTACAAATTTTGGCTTTTCGGCATTTTGGGGCATTGGGGCTTATACTAGCGCAATACTTTCTACAAAATTAGGAATGAGTCCATGGATTGGCCTTTTTTGTGGATTTATAACAGCAGGGATAGCTGGTTTTTTACTGGGACTTTTAACCATAAGACTTGGAGGAATTTTTGCATCATGTATGACTTGGTTTGTGGCACTTGCATTATTTGCAGTTGCCACAAACTGGGTTTCTTTAACAGATGGTTCAAAAGGATTAGGTGTAGATCCATTAATAGATGCAACAACTTATACTGGGATATTCTATACCTTGTTTATAATACTAATTGCTGTATATATAGCTTTGATGGTTATTACAAAATCAAATATTGGTACAGCCTTTAGAGCCATAGGACAAGATGTTGAAGCAGCTCAAGCAGCTGGAATTGACCCTAGTAAATATAAAATTATAAATTTTACACTTTCTTGTGCAATAGGAGGACTTGTTGGAGCTTTTTATGCTCATTTTTCTGGCATTATATTACCTAAATTATTCCAAACAAGCAATACTGTGGAAATAATGGCGCTTGCTTATATTGGAGGTCGTGGTAAAATATGGGGCAGTTTACTTTGTGCTATTGTGCTAATACCTGTAATGGATTATATGAAAGGTCTTATGGAATTTAGGATTATACTTTATGGGCTGCTAATGATTATGATTATGATTTATTATCCAAAAGGTATTGCAGGATTTATTGAGAGTTTAAAATATAAATTTGGAAAAAAAGTTATATAAAAATTAATAAAGAGGGGTTTTGTATATGTTAAAAAAGGTTATTGCTGGTATGCTTGGCATGGTTTTATTAACAACAATTTCCGGATGCGCTCCTAAAACAGAATCAGGAAATGGTTCGGATTCATCAGCTTTTGCAAATGCAGGAAGCGGTGAAAAGGTTTTAAAAGTAGGCATGATGGGACCATTTACAGGACCAGGGGCTCGTGTAGGTGATGAATTTAAAGCTGCTGCACAAATGGCATTTGAAGCAATTAATTATAAAGTTGGAGATTATAAAATTGAGATTGTATATATAGATGATGAATCTGATGCTGAAAAAGCTACTAGAGCTTATGAACGTGCAATTACTCAAGATAAAATAGATGTAGGCTTCATGGATTGGAACAGCTGGGTATCAGTTGCATGTATGGAAGTTGCAGCAAAGTATAAAATGCCTCATTTTTTCAGTTTTGGAGCAGGAATTGAAGTAAATGAAAAATATCAAAAAGATCCTGAAAAATATAAATATTGGGTAGGAAAAGCATGGCCAACTCCATCTAAGCTAGTAGATGGATATGTTGAAACAATTGAAGAGGCTATACAAAAAGGCCTTTGGACTCCTAAAAATAAAAACTTTGCAGTATTTGGAGTTGACCAAGACTGGGGAAGAATGTTTGGGTCAACTGTAAAAGAATCATTTGAAGCTAAAGGATGGACATGTGTAGATGAAGAATGGGTTCCAATTGGAGAAACAGAGTATTATCCACTATTAAACAAATTTAAATCTAAGGAAGTTAGCTTAATGGTAGGAACAATGTCAGATGCACCTGCAAGTTCTTCATTTATTAAACAATCAAAAGAGTTAAATTTACCTTCTATGATAATAATGGATGGACTTGGATGGGTAGGAGAATGGTATGAATTAACAGGGGAAGCATCGAATTATATAATTGATCAAATTCCACTATACACATCAGATAAGGCTAAAAAGTTTGTTGAAGATTTTAAGACAAAATTTAATATGGACCCAAGTCCATCAACTGCAGGTATGTGCTATGACTGGACAAATTATTTTATAAAAGTTCTTCAAACAACTAATGAAACATATGGTGAACTTACAACAGAAAACCTTATGAAGTGTGCTGAAGAGCAAGTAATGACTGGAAAGCTCACTTATACAGATGGAGTTGTTCATAAAGAATATAAATTTACATCTGAAAATTTCCCGGATATGGAAGTTGGACAAGATTATTATATGTTCCCAGTTATACAATATTTAGATGGAAAAATGCATCCTGTTTGGCCTGCAAATCAAAAAGAGCAAGATGTTGTAATACCAGACTACGTTAAATAAGGGGGTAAAAAAATGCCCAATATACTGGAACTAAATTCTGTATCTAAATCTTTTGGTGGTCTTCAAGCTAATAAAAATGTAACTATTTCAGTGGAAGAAGGAAGTATTTATGGGCTTATTGGACCAAATGGTGCAGGAAAGACTACCTTGTTAAATTGCATTTTGGGTACGCATAACCCTGAACAAGGAACTATTTTATATAATGGCAAAAATATTAAGGGATTAAAACCACATAAGATTGCGCAGCTTGGAATATGTAGAACTTTTCAAATTGTAAAATCGTTGCCTGACTTTACTGCAGCTCAAAATGTTATGGTAGGAGGTATCTTTGCAGGGCATCAATCTAGTGAAGAAGCTCAAAGAAGGGCCTTAGAGAACCTTGAATTTGTTGGTTTTATGCAAGATCCTATGACTCTTGCAAGAAATTTAAACACTGTACAATTAAAGCAAATCGAACTTGCAAGAGCACTAACTGCAAATTGCAAAGTCTTAATATTAGATGAGGTTGCGGCAGGATTAACACCTAGTGAGCTTAATGATATTACTACACTTATCAAAAAAGTAAGGAAATCTTTAAATGTAACCATAATTATTGTTGAACATTTGATGAAGCTTATTATGGAGGTTTGTGATAAAATTGCAGTGCTTTATTTTGGTGAATTGCTTGCTGAAGGGATACCAAAAGATATTGTTTCAAATGAAAAAGTTATTAAGGCCTATTTAGGTGATAATTACATGCTTTAAAAAGTATGCTAAAATGGGAAATTACTAATTTAGGGGGTGATTTCTATACTAAAAGTTGACAATTTAAATATTGCATATGGGAATTTGCAAGTTGTATGGGATGTTTCATTAAATATTCCAGATGGAAAAATAGTGGCGCTTTTAGGTTCAAATGGCGCAGGTAAAACAACAATTTTAAAGACTATTGGAGGTATTTTAAAACCAAAATCAGGTAAGGTATTTTTTTGTGATAAAGATTTATCAAAATATCAATCTCATGAGCTTATAAATCTAGGGTTATGTTTTGTGCCAGAAGAAAGAAATTTGTTTATTTCAATGACTGTAGAAGATAATTTAGTATTAGGTGCTTATACAATAAGAAATAGTGCAAAAATAAAATCAAATTTAGAATATGTGTATTCACTATTTCCAAGGCTCTTTGAACGTAAAAAGCAGCTTGCAGGAACTATGTCTGGAGGGGAGCGCCAAATGCTTGCTATAGCAAGGGGATTAATGGCAAATCCTAAAATGATTATGCTTGATGAACCTTCTATGGGGCTTTCACCTCAAAATGTTGTACTTGTATTTGAAACACTAATGAAATTAAAGAAGGATAATGTTACCACATTGATTGTTGAGCAAAATGTCAATACAACACTTGAAATTTCTGATAGCGCATATGTTTTAGAACATGGAAGAATTGTTATGCATGGAGATAGTGGCACTATAAAAAATGATGATAGCATACGCAAAATGTATTTAGGAATTGCTTAGTTTATTATATAAAAAATATAAAAGCACTTTTACTTGAATGCAGCGATATGCCCCCATATTCATCAGCTATTCAATGTGCTCTTAATATACCAGTATTTAATTTTATATATTTATGTAATATATTGTTTTCTCCCAGATGATGACAGTATGCCAAGGCTTTCACGATACTTGGCTACTGTTCTTCTAGAAATGTTATAATTTTGATTTTCTAAAATACATTTAATTTCACTATCAGATAAAGGTTTTTCTTTATTTTCATTCTGTATAATTAATTTAATTTCGTTTTTTAACATCTTTGATGAAATATTAATGGTGTCATACCCTGTTGAAAACATATCCTTTATTTTTATTATTTTAACAGGAGTTTGAATAAATTTATCTTTTATTGCTCGACTTACAGTTGATTCATTGATTCCAATTCTTTGAGCAATGTCTTTAAAGGACATTTGCTTCAAATACTTATCACCTTTTAAAAAATAATCATTTTGTATAATTGCAATATGCTCTAATATTTTAGTTAAAGTTTTACGTCTATTGTTTAAAGAAATTAGCAAGTTTTTAGCTGAATTTAGTTTATTGTTTAGATATTCTTTTGTCTTATCATCGTTTACATTTTTCATAATATCTTTATAATATTTTGATAACTTAATATCTGGTAAAAAATCGTCATTAATTGATATTATAATTTCAGAGTCCATTATATTTATAAAAGCTTCTGGTATTATATAGACATTTGTTTCATTGTAAAATCCTCTAGAAGGTTTAGGCTCTAAAGATTTTATTATATTGCAATATTTTAACACAGTTGAAGATTTTAAATTAAGCTTACATGCTAGTTCCTTTATCTTATTCTTAGACATTAATAAAAGATAATTATTTACAAGTTCATATAGTTTTTCATCAGTATAATTTTTTTTTCGCAATTGTATACATAAACACTCTTCAAGATTTCTTGCACAAACACCATCAGGGGTAAAATCTTGTACTTTTTTTATGGCATAATCAGCTAATTTTTCATGAATTTTTAATTCTTTTGCAAGTTCAGACGCTGTTTCATGAAAATAACCTTTTTTATCAATATTTTCAATGATGTAATAAATTATTTTAATAGTATTTGGAGATTCTTTTAAATAGCCCGCTTGTTCAATTAAATGATCTTTTAATGTTTTTTTTTCTTGAAGAAAATTAAATTTATCTTGTGTATCTAATGGAGATTTATTTTTATATTCTGAATTTGAAATGCTGTATTTATCCTCATTTTCAATTTCTAAAAATGGGTTCTCATTTAGTTCCTTTGAAATATTTTCACAAAGAATTATTAGAGGCATTTGTAAAATATTTAAAGAATGCTGCTGCATAGGTGTTAACATAAGTCTTTGCTTCATTTTAATATCTTGGCTTAATATTATTTCCAAAAATCACACCTCACCTGATTATTATTCAAAAACAGAAATAGAGTATTCTTTTATTTTTCTGTATAAAGTTGCACGGCTTATACCAAGGGCACTTGCAGCATTTTGTTTTCCTTCATTTGTACACCCATATATCTTTAGGCATTGAAGAATTTGTTCTTTTTCTGTTTCAGCCATTGTCTTAATTTGTTGTACTGCTTTTGGTATAAAAAAGTTTTTAGGAAGAGAACTCTTAGTTAAATATTCGGATTTTTCAAGAATAGCTGCATATTCGATTACATTTTTTAATTCACGTACATTTCCTTTCCAACGATGATTTAAAAATATATTTTTTAATTCTTCATCAAGGCCATGTATGTTTTTTTCTAGATTTTTTGCTTGGACTTCTAAGAACTTTGTAGCTAGAAATAGAATGTCTTTTCTTCTTTCTCTAAGTGGAGGTATATTTAAAGTTACAACATTAAGTCTGTGGTATAAATCTTCTCTAAATTTACCTTCTTCAACAAGCTTTTCTAGTGAAATGTTTGTAGCTCCAATAATTCTAATGTTTATAGGAATTTCTTTAATGCCACCAACCTTTTCAATAGTGCGATTTTCTATCACCCTTAATAATTTTGTTTGAATATGTAAAGGAATAGCTTCAATCTCATCTAAAAATATTGTACCGTTATTTGCCGCAAAAAATTTACCTTCTTTTCCTGTTGTGCTTGCACCTGTAAAAGAACCTTTTTCATATCCAAATAGCGTGCTTTCAATTAAAGAATCTGGTATTGTATTGCAATTTATTACAATAAAAGGATTGTTTGATCGTGTACTATTGTCATGAATTGATTTGGCAAATAGCTCTTTTCCAGTACCTGTTTCACCTACTAGTAAGATAGTTGATTCTGTTTTAGAGAACTGTAAAACTAAGTTTTTGAAATCTAAAAAATCATTATCAATGCTCCAAATGTTGTTCATATTATTAATGGGATAATTATCGGTTGATTCTTTAGTATTAGTAAGATATATTATAGATTTTTTCATACAATCTAGCTCATTTTTTATATTTTCTATTTTATAGTCTATATTTTTTCCATTATAGTTTAGTTTATTTTTATTTTTATTTAAATCAAGACCTGGTAAAATTGTTTTGATGTTTTTATTTAGACAATCGTTTCGATTTATATAGAACTTTTTTTCACAAAAATCGTTCATGTACTGAATTCTAGCAAATTCATCTAATATTAATATACCTGCATCAGTTTTATTTATGATTTTAGAAATAATTTCATTAGAATATTCAAGTTGCTTTAATGTTTTACTGTCCTCAATACAAGTGAAAACAAGGTTGCTCATTTTTTCTAAAAGTTTCCATAGAGCAGTTTCGCTATGTTTTAAAAACTCTTTGTCATCATCGATATCCATACTTGCAATTCCGAGAGCTCCAATGATTTTGTTTTCAAATTCTATGGTTTGAAATACAGCTTTTTTGTATCTGCATATACCGTTATTTGTTGCCATGCAAATTTTACATTGTTCATCTTTGTCTTTGTCAATGATTATAGCTTTTGTGCATTTTTGATCAACCAATAATTGTGAAACTATACCATTTAAAACTACTTTTTCTCCAATATGTTTTTTAAGTATACCAGTTCCACAAACTCTTATTAGAGAATCATCAACCATTTCAATATGCAGGTTTAAAATATTTGATATGGTTTCAAGCACATATTGAACTCTTTCATAGTTTAAATAAATTGAATTCACAACAACCACTCTTCCCTTTAATTATAAAGAATAATACTAATATATATTTTTATGGGAATTTATACAAAAATATGTATAACATTGCTATTATATTTTAGCACATAGAAATTATTTATTCAATATGTTTGTGCTCACTTAGCCTATAGCTCATCAATAATGGCAGCTATATTGCATTATAAGAGTAAGGTAAAATGTTAGTTTATAGTTTAGTAGATTTAAATATAATTTTCTGCTATGATGATGTTGTTATATAAAGATAGTAAAATTTAAAGTTTTAGAGAATACTAAAATTTAAAAAAATAATTGTTAAGGAATTGAGAAGTTTATGATATTATTAAAAAATTGCAATGTATATAGCCCATTTTATTTAGGAAAAAAGGATATACTTTTATGTTTTGATAAAATACTTAAAATTTCTGATTGCATTAAATGCCCTAAGGATGATTTTTTTTACGTTGAAGAAATTGATTTAAAAGGAAAGGCTGTTATACCTGGCCTTATAGATCTTCATGTGCATATGATAGGTGGTGGTGGAGAAGGTGGTTTTACAACTAGAACCCCTGAATTATATCTTTCTAGCTTTATAAAAGGAGGTATTACAACAGCAGTTGGACTTTTAGGAACAGATGCAGTTACAAGAAGCCTTCCTCAGCTTTTAGGTAAAGCAAGAGCACTTGATGAAGAAGGAATAAACACTTATATTTGGACTGGTTCCTATGAAATTCCAACTCGCATTATAAGCCAAAATCCAAGAAGCGATATTGTTTTAATAGATAAAATAATAGGAATAGGAGAGGTTGCTGTATCAGACCATAGAAGCAGCAACCCTACAGTTAATGAGTTAACTTATATTGCATCTGAAGCAAGAGTAGGTGGGCTTTTATCTGGTAAATGTGGAATACTTCATCTACATTTAGGAGATGGAAAGGGAGGATTAAAGCCTGTTTTAGATATTTTTGAAAATTCAGATACTCCTTATGAAAACATACTTCCAACTCATGTAAATAGAAATAGCAAGCTATTTTTAGAGGTTATAGAGTTTGGGAAAAAGGGTGGTTATTTCGATATAACTTCAGGAATAAATAAAAAGGATGATAAAGGTGAAAATCCTGAGGATGCATATGTGAAGGCTTTAGAAAGTGGTGTAAATAAAAATCATATAACCATGAGCTCAGATGGTGGAGGAAGCATGCCTTCATTTGATGAAAATGGCAAGCTATTAAAATTAGGAGTTGGCGACCTTTTATCTCAATTTAAATGCTTAATAAAGCTCTTAAAAAAAGGCGTGAATATGGAAGATGCTCTTTTGCCATTTACTTTTAATCCATCTGTTCTATTAAAACTTCCTAAAGAAGGAAGGATATTTGAAGGATCTTTTGCGAATATAAATATTTTAGATGAAAATTATGATTTATTTGGAGTCATATCTAAAGGAGAAAAGGCACTTTGGGATTATGATGTAAAGAAGTTTTCTCAATTTGAGAAGATTTAAAAATATTTATGCATAGAAAGGTGGGTTATGAAAAAGCTATATTTATTTTTCTTGATTTTAGTGCCAGTTACTGTTGG
This sequence comes from Clostridiaceae bacterium, assembly GCA_031549885.1. Taxonomy (GTDB): domain Bacteria; phylum Bacillota; class Clostridia; order Clostridiales; family Clostridiaceae; genus WQUF01. The sequence goes on along the minus strand of JAVBPD010000033.1, from coordinate 19,245 downwards.
CTATATCTATAATGTTACATTTGTTTTCCTAGGAAATATACTGTTTTATTTGTTGCCCATTATAATGTTAATATTTTGGTTTTGGGTTGGTGGAAATTTTAAAAAAGCAAAAGTAAATATACTGCAAGCTGTTTTAGTTGGTAATTCATTAGGGATAATATCATTAATTATATGGATTTGGCAATTTTTATTTAAATCAGATGCAGAGAGAAATTTATTATTTGCAGGCTTTTCACAAATGTTTAGTTCTTCTATTAGTCCTTTAACAGCACAGGTGAGCACATTATTTGGAACTAATATGTATGTTGCTATACAAATTATTGGGCTCATTATTATGATTGTAGATTTCACTTTAGGTTATTATCTAAGCAAAAAAAGAGATTCTTAAAGATTAAGTCGTTCTAATAAATGTGTTTAGAACGACTTAGTTTTTAAGCAAATTTAACTCCAAATTCATCTAATAGTTTAATGATTTTAATTCTTAATTCTTCTTCTATTTCACGAAATTTTGTGAAATTTGAGAAAGCTATAACCTTAATTAACATGCTTGTCTCTTTAACTGATGAAAAATGCACAGTGGGTCTTGTTATAAGATCAGGGTTTTCATAAATCATACAAAATTCATTTAAAATCATCATTACTGTGTTTATATTGTTTTTATTGCTTATAATGATCTCTACTAAAATTCTCCCATGGCCTTTTGAAAAGTTTGTAAGTTTAGTTATTAAACTATTTGGGATTATATGGATGGAACCATTTGGATCTTTAAATTCTGTGGATCTTAAAGTTAATTTTGTAACTGTGCCCTGCTTATTTTCAATTTCTATAAAGTCTCCAACTTTAAATTGATCTTCTATTATGATTAAAAGCCCTGATATTATATCTTTAATAAAATTTTGAAGAGAAACTCCAGCTGCTACACCTAATATGGTAGCAAGACCTAAAGAAACGGGGCCAAGCCAAATATATACCAATGATATAATTCCTAAAATTATGGATAAAAATAAAATAATGCTATCAAATAGAGAGTTTAAAGTCTCTCTTTTGCCTTCATTTAAAACATTTTTTAAAATTAAATTTTTATTAACTAGGGGTTTTATAATTTTTTTAATAACCTGCAATGCTATTATTAATACTAAAATTAAAACAATAGAAAAAAGCATTTTTAATATAAAATTTTTAATATCGTCTTCTTCAAATAAAAACATATAAACCTCTGTTATTTCTCTTCACGCTTAGATGGTATTCCTAAGCAATTTTCAAAAACTCCTGGCATGCGCCTTAATTCGTTAAACCCAGGCCCATCCCCAGCTTTAATAGGTCTTATGCTAAATTCCATAAATTTTCCTCACTTTTTTAAAGTATTTTAGCATAATAATATCAAAAAATAAATTTATAGACAATGTTCTAATTTTAAATAATTAAGTGTTTTAAAAAGTTTAAAGTAACATTATAATGGTTTATAGGGGGATGACTTTTAATGATTTATTATGAATGCGATGGCTTGTGTGTTAGATCTATGATTGAAAAAGATATAGATGATTTTTACAATGCTTTTGTTATGCAAGGTTGGGGGAAATTTGTATACAGAAGCAGGCTTGAAGGTTATTTTAAGCAGCAAAGTGAAGAAAAAAGAATGGTGTTTGTAGCAGAAAAAAATGGTGAAGTTTGTGGCTATGTTACTCTTTTACTCAAAGTAAAAAAAGGTCCTTTTTTTCATAAGGATGTTCCAGAAATTGCAGATTTTAATGTTCTTATAAAATATAGAAACCAAGGAATTGGAAATAAACTATTAGATATTGCTGAAAGTGTTTGCAAAGAAAAAAGTGACTACGTTTCTTTAGCTGTTGGTCTTTATGAAGATTATGGACCAGCTCAAAGGCTATATGTAAAAAGGGGATATATTCCTGATGGCTCTGGGCTTTGGTATAATGGCAGACCGTTATTACATGGGGAAACTTGTGTGAACGATGATGAATTGGTGTTATATTTTTTAAAAGATTTGAAGTTGTAAATTTAGCGCAAGTTTCAAATAGAACCACTTTTTTATTAAAAAAGGTAAAGTGCATGTATCAAAATACATGCACACAAATTTTAAAAATTTTTTTCGGAAGAAATTATAAGCATCATTGGTCTTCTAAGTTCATTTTTCATTTCAAGGTTATTTAAGAGATTTGGTTCAGGTTTTGGCTCTATTATGCTTTTTATGGTAAAACCACATTGCAGAAGATCGTCAATATATGTAGTAAGCGTTCTATGATATTTTATAATCTTTTCACCTAAAAAATTAGTTTCTCTTAATCCTTCTTCAAAATATCTATCGATAGGCCAATGAATAGGAGTTCCTTCTTCATTATAAAAGAAGCTTTGAGATCCTTCTGCTGTAAAAATAGGATGTTCCACTGAAAATATAAATTTACCATCTAAAACAAGGCATTCTTTTATTTTTAAACAAATGTCTTTAAATGATTTAATATAGTGAAATGCAAGGGAGCTTATTACAATATCAAATGAATCTTTAGGAAAATTTATATCTTCAATAGGCATTAAAACATATTTTATTTTATCAGATGAAGTTTTTTCTTTAGCCATTTGAATCATTTTCTCAGAAATATCAACACCAACAGCACATTTTGCTCCATGGTCAATAGCATATCTTAAATGCCATCCAAAACCACAGCCTAAATCTAAAATACGTTTATCTTCTATATCTTTAAAAAGCCTTTTAAACTCATGCCATTCACCAGATGAATCTAAACCACCTATGGAGCGTCCCATATTTTTATATTTATTAAAGAATTTCTCATCATCGTATTTATTTTCTTTCATGGTACTATACTAAGCTTTTGATATAGTCCATGGTAAACAGAGGTTTTAAAGTAAGGTCTTGCGATTTAAGTATTGAATATGCCTCTTCTTTTCTTAAAATCACACAAAGCACAGTATCTATAATGGCACCTCTTTTTCTTAATTCACTAGCACTTTCAATTATTTGTCCTCCAGTTGTCACTACATCTTCAATAATACATACCCTTTTACCTTTAACATCACAACCTTCAGAAAGGTTACATGTGCCATACTCTTTAGCTTTTTTTCTTACAAATGCAGTTTCAATAGACGTTTCAAAGGAAAGCATAGTGGCTATAGGTATGCCTCCTGTTTCAAGTCCTGCAAGTATCTCTATTCCTTCAGGAATTAATTCCTTCATAAGCTTTACAATTTCATAAAGCACCTTTGGATTTGATTCAAATAAATATTTATCAAAATATTCATTTGATATTTGACCTGATCTTAATTTGAATTCACCAGTTAAATGGGAAATTTCATAAATTTTCTTTGCAAGTTCTTCTCTTGACATAAATCTTCTCCTAACTTTAAATATTTATAAGTTCTATAAAAATGAAATAGAATGCTCTTCAAAATTGCCTAGAACAGATTCTACATCAGAAATTGAAACAAAGGCTTCTTTATCTATTTCATGTATTATATTCTTTACAGCTAGTATTTCGCTATTTTGAATTACCATGTAAAGTATTAATTTATCCTCATTGGAATAAGCACCTTTAACATTCCAAAATGTAATGCCTCTAACTATTCTATTTTTAATTTCAGATATAAGCTTTGAATTTTTCTTGCAAATAATTATGCATTGCTTTGGAGCAGAAAAATTATTTTGAATTGCTTCAAAGGTTTTACTTCTTACAAAGCTTAATATTAGCGCATAAGTTACATATTGGAGCCCAATTGTAAACGCTATAATTATATAAACAACAAAATCTTGAATAAGAAGTATCCTGGAAAGTGATACGGATTTTAATTTAACTTTTATTATTTTTGCTGAAATATCAAGGCCTCCTGAGGATGCTTTTCCTATAAAAAGAAGTGCCATTGATACTGCTGATAACACGCCGCAAAATAGTGCTGCAGTTAATTTATCATTTAATATAAAAACTGGAATGAATTTAGGCAAAGTATCTATTAAAAAAGAGGATGTAACAGTTACTATTAACGTTTTAATTATAAAGGATTTTCCTACAATTTTAAAACCAAATAATAAAAGGGGAATGTTAAGTATAAAGCTTACAATTCCAATTTTAAATCCAAATAGTTTATTTGCAACTATGGATAAACCAAGTATACCACTTGACCCAACATTATTGGGAACTAATATAATCGATGCATATAGGGAGTAGAGCAAAATTCCAATTACAACAAATGAATATTCTTTAATTTTATTTTTCAAAATCACACCATCCTTTAGAATTGTATCAGCTTATTTTAGGCTATCAGATATAAATTATACATTATGATAAACTTTAGATATTAAATTAATAAAACATAAATGTTAAATTTCCTCTATAATTATACTATTAAAATGCTATTAATTATATTAATCCTTTATTTTTTTTTGCGATTTTTGAATAATTATAAATGAGAAAGTTAATTAATATTTATTTATTTTTTTAACTTTTTGTTTTAGGAATAAATAATTAAATAACAGGATTTATATATGTAAAATTAACTTTAATAATGTAATTTAATAATATAAGATTATTTTACGAAATATATTGTAAAAAAATAGTTAATAATTAAATGTTTTCATAGGAGGGGAAATAATGGTGAAAAATAAAATAATAGGTTTTACAGTTAGTATAACCAGCATAACAATGTTAGCTGCTTCAATTATAAGAGCTGAAGAATTTACTCAAAAGCTATCTTCTGATGAAAAGATAAGTGGCAATTTAGTTGTTAAAAAGTCTTCACCATTTAAAACAAGTGCATATGCTTATACTACTTATGATGGCGATAATAGCAAAGCTTATGTGTACCTAGAAGCAAAGGATATTAAAGGGAAAAGGATATGTTCAATTTTTAATGAATCCTGGAAAACAGCAAAAGTAAATATAAAAGCTTTAAGTGGAGCTAAAAGCTTTGAAAGTTATCACAGTACTTTTGATTTAAAAGATTCTTTGGGATATGAGATAATTTATTAAGCTTTATAAGAGGTAAATTTATGTTAAAAAATATATTTAAGCAAATTCGTGCACATCCATTATCTAGCACTATCATAATCTTAGGATATTTTGTATCTATGTTCATTATATCTATGGGAGTTTCAGTTATAAATCAAACTAGGCAGCATATAATTGATATTTCAAATGGAGTTCCAAACCACGAATTGCATGTGGGTTTTGAGTTTTCAAAAGATATTGATTCTAATGTTTTTTTAAATAAAGTTAAGGAAAGTAAAACTGAACTTGACATACAGCTTATAGGAATTAATGCTAATATAAACAATAAACCAGGTTATGATATTACATGTGAAATTTTTACTAAAATTCCTGAATGGGTTCCACCAACTATAGAAGGTTCTTATTTTACAACTAAAATGGTTAATTCTAATGAAAAAATAGCTTTAATTGGTAAAAATTTTATAGGTGATACAAGTAAGAAAGGTAAAGACCGTTATATAGATATAAGTGGAACAGAATTTAAAGTAGTAGGTGTAATGGGGAGAAAGGATTCTACATCATTGTGGGATAATGATGTTATAATACCTTTTGATTCTGTTCCAGAAAATGTAATGAGCTTATATAAAAATAATTTAATATACTCATTTTTATTTAAAAAAAATAATGATGTACCTTATCATGATGTTCAAGGTATTATAGATTTTTCAAAACAAATTGATGCAAATGTTAAAATTAGTTTAGATATTCCTAGGAACCAAAAAGATTTAAACTCTAAGTTTTGGAGTGAATCAAGGCCCATATTATCTCTAATGGGGATGACGCTGCTTGTAGCTATTATAAATGTTATACATATTAGTTATTATTGGTTTTTTAAGAGGAAAAAGGAAATTGGCATACGAAAGGCTTATGGAGCAACAAATTTTAGAATATTTTTAATGTTTTATAGTGAAATGACATTTTTAATATTAATTTCATCAGTACTTGCGTTATTGCTTCATTTTTTAATAAGCTTGTTTGTAAAAGAAATATTTGGATATTCTATTGCAATTTCAATTATTAATTTTATATTTGGTTTTTTGGTTTCATTAATATGTGGATTCATAACCTCCTTTATTCCAATGAAGACATCACTTAACATAGAACCAAGTTTACTTATAAAGAATTAAGGAGGCATTTGCACTTATGAGATATGTATTTAAAAGCCTTTTTGTTAAAAAATGGTTTGTGCTGCTTACTATTATTCAAATGGTATTTGGATTTATATTATTAAACAATGCTCTTTTATTAAATAAATCATTAATAAATAGAAAAACTGTAGTAACAGGCCTTATTGGAAATAGCAATATTGTTCATCTTTCTAATTATTATAGCGGAGAAACTAAGAAGACTGAAGAAATGAGAAATGCTTTAGAACAATTAATAGATTATATAAAATCAAATAAAGATGTTGAATTAGTTGGTAGCTTTAAAAATGGAAGCATTTTAATTGGAGAAGATGACATTAAAGAGCTTCAAAATAGCTATATGACAGTTGAACTTTACGATGAAAATAATAATATGGTTAAATATTTGTCATTGCCAGGAGTTTTCATGGACAATGAGATGTACAATATGGTAAAAATCAATATTAAATCTGGAAGAGGCCTTAGAGAAGATGATTTTAATTTAGATAAAAATTTAGAGATTCCAATTATAGTAGGAGAAAATATAAGCAAATATTATAAGCCTGGAGATGTGATATTTGAACAAAATGATACAACAGGCAGGGTATTAACTAAATACAAAGTAGTTGGAGTATTAAAACAGGGACAGATGTTTATTGGGGGAGATGCAACATTATCATCTTTAGAAGTTAAAAATATGGATGATGCTATTTTAATACCTTTTAGCAAAGAAGATAACTCACTAGATGATTATTTTATTAGATATGGAGTAAATTGCAGCTATAAAATAAGAAGTGGAGCAAATGTGTCTCAAGTAATTGACAATATTGACAAAAAATGCAATGACTTAAATTTAACTTTAAAATCCGTTAAATATACTGATGAGATAAAAGAAATAAATAATTTAAGCAATGAAGGTATATTTTATAATGCCTTTTTAGCTATTATGCTTACATTTTTTTCACTTCTTGGTGTAATTTCATCTGTTATGTTATCTATTTTAAAAAACAAAGAAGAGTATGGGATTAGAATGGCTGTAGGAGCAACAACTAAGGATATTTCTAAAGGTATAGTGCTTGAAATGATAGTAATATTCATATTGACTATTATAATAGCTAATACAATTATGATCTTATTTCCACAGCTTCTTGCAATACAAATAACTGAAAAATCTGATTATTTAGTATTTTTATTAAGTTGTGTTATTGTATTTGTAATTGCATTAATTGCATCTATTATTCCTATAAAGAGAATAGACAAGCTTGATGTACGGGATTTACTAAGGAGGGACGAATGATGGAAGAGATCATAAGGCTTACAAATGTTACAAAGGTTTTTGGAGAAAAAGAAAATGAAGTTGTAGCTTTAAAAAATGTAAATATTTCAATAAAAAAAGGCGAAATGATTGCAATAATGGGTCCTTCTGGGTCCGGAAAGAGCACTTTGTTAAATATAATTGGGTGTTTAGATAGACCTACTGTTGGTAACTATTTTTTAGAAGGCATATCGGTAAAGAATTTAAGTTCAAATGAAATTGCATCTTTAAGAAATAATAAATTTGGATTTATATTTCAAGATTTTGCACTTCTTCAAGATTATTCTTCACTAGACAATGTTATACTTCCACTTACATATAGAAATCAAAGCTATAGCAAGAATGTGAAAATCGGAAAGAAGTATTTGCAAAAGCTGGATATATATGATAAAAGAAATAAAAAGCCTAGTGAATTATCTGGAGGTCAGCAGCAAAGAGTAGCTATTGCAAGGGCCCTTGCTAGCAACCCCTCCATTATTTTAGCAGATGAACCTACAGGATCTCTTGATCAAAAAACAGGAGCAGATATAATGGGTATTTTTAGGGATTTAAATTTTGAAGGAAAAACTATAATAATAGTTACTCACGATAGATTTGTATCAAGTTATTGCCAGAGAATAATTTGGATATCAGATGGAAGAGTGACAAATTTATAATTATTTAAATGAAAAGACTGTGTCAAAAAGATGCAGCCTTATTTTTATATTATTCTTGAGTATAAAAATTTGTATTTTACAAAATCTAAATTATATAGACATAATACTTTATTAATACAACAAGCTTCTGTTATAATGTCTATAGTTTATCAAAAAACTTCAAAGCATGTTGTATCTTTGATTTGACAAATATTTTAATTAATATTATGATTTTTTTATAAGTTAAAAATTATGAATGTAGGTTGAAAGTGAGAGTTATGAAAGTATCTGTTGTTATTCCTTGCTATAATGAAGAAAGAGTAATAAGAAGTACATTCGAAAAATTATATGAAGTAATGAGCAAATTTTGTACAGAAAAGGGGTATGATTATGAATTAATTTTTGTGAATGATGGTAGTAAAGATAATACTTTAAAAATTTTAAAGGGCATGCAAGATAATTATGAAGAGCTTAAATATGTTTCTTTTTCACGAAATTTTGGAAAAGAAGCTGGTATGTATGCAGGTTTAAAATATTCAAGCGGTGATGCAGTAGTTATTATTGATGCAGATCTTCAGCATCCTCCTGAGCTTATTCCTGAAATGATTAAGGGTTTAAATGAAGGATATGATCAAGTAATAGCGAGAAGGAATAGAAAGGGCGATTCTGCATTTAAAAGTTCTCTTTCTAAATTGTATTATAAAATTGTAAACAATATGATTGATGTAAAATTAACTGATGGGTCAGGTGATTTTAGAATTTTATCTAGAAGAGCTGTAGATTCTATTTTATCATTACCTGAAAATAATAGATTTTCTAAAGGAATTTTTTCTTGGATTGGCTTTAAAGAAAAGACGATAGAGTATGATAATCAGTTAAGAGCAGAAGGAGAAAGTAAATGGACCCTTAAAAGTCTTATTCAATATGGTTTTGATGGCATATTATCTTTTAATAATAAACCTCTTAGAGCAATTATCTATATTGGGGTTATAATAATGCTTTTAAGCCTAATATATGTTATTTGGACTTTTATTAATATATTAATTCATGGCATTGCTGTACCTGGATATTTTACTATTATAACTGCCATACTAGTTATTGGTGGCCTTCAATTGGTGGCTCTTGGAATTATTGGTGAGTATATTGGAAGAATTTATTATGAGGTTAAAAAACGTCCTCACTATATTATAGAAGATACAAACATTAAAAAAGATGACAAAAAAAATTAAGGCTATTTGGTGACAATAATGAATTATAATATCAGCAGTGAAAAGCAAGAAGGTAAAGGAATACCTTTTAGTATTGAAGAAACAAATGAAGAGGGTCAAATAGACGAAAAAAAGAGTTTTAAGATATTTGACTTAATTTTAAATAAACATAGAAAGTTTTATATATGGGTTTCAAGTGTTATTGTTATGCTAACTGTGACAATAATATGCCACAGGATATTTATTATAGATAAAGCAGTTTTTGTGCTTGAAGATACAGATAGTTACTCGCAATTTATGCAATTTTTCCCATTTTTGCAAGATGCCTTTGCTAAAGGTCAACCTTTTTGGTCATTTAACTATGGATTAGGTGGAAATATATTTGGAGAATTTAGTTATTACTATACTACAAGTCCATATTTTTATTTAATGCTTATTCCTAGAATAATTACAGGGCATCATTGGGATTTTCATGAGGCACTATTTGCAAAGATGGTTATAAGCTTACTTAAACAATTCTTATGCATGTTTTTTACCTTTTCTCTTTTAAAATATGAGGGAAGAAAAACCATAAATGCTTTAGTTGGTGCGGTTGTGTATGGTGCAAGCCTTATGTTTGCAAGGTATGCCGTGGCTTTTGATATATTTACGGACCCTTATCCTTGGGTTCCACTTACCATTTTGGGTTTTAATGTGTATAAAAGAACAAAAAAACCGTTTTTACTAGTGCTTGGAGCTGCCCTTACTGTTGGAAACAGTTTTTACTTTGGGTTTATGAGCTTTTGCCTTTATTTTTTATATATGATATTTTTTGTAATAGAAGCTAGGGGTAAAAATCTTAAAGAAAGAATAATTTGCATATTTCAAAGTTGTTATAAATATTTTTTATATGCTATTTTAGCTATATGCATTGCAAGTGTATTTTTGCTTCCATCTCTTTATGCTTTGTTTAATTCAGATAGATTTTCGCAAATACTTAATATAAATATGTTTTGGGGTTCTGATTTTTATAAACAGCTTCCTGAACGTTTATTCAATAATAGAGATATTTTAGCTTTCCCATTTATAATTACAATGGTAATATTTTTGCCAATAACAAAGGTATCAAAAGAAACTAGGAGAAAGACATTACTTGCAGCGTTATTCTTTTTATTTTATCTATTTCCTTATGCTTACAGCTTTTTCAGCGGTTTATCTCATACATATGATAGATGGATTTATTTATTCATATTTACTGTTGCATATGCAATTCCTAATTGGCTTGAAGAAGATGAAAAATTTAAATTTACAGGGTTTAGGTTTGCTGTGTGTGGCGGTGCACTTTTAATTGCAATGTATGCTTCAAAATCATATAGAGGTGCAGGAGGAACAAATGACTTAGATAAAATATTTGTAGTCTTAAGCATAATATCAATTTTGGCTGTAGCTACAAGTATCTATTTTTCAAAAAAATATCAATATTTAATGCTTAGGCTTATTTTGTTTATATGCGTTGCTTCAAATATGATAGTTTATAGCACAAATTATTTTGAGACTGTTGAGGGAATTAGAATTCAAGACCAAGCATTTCAACAGCTTGGAATAGAAAACTATGAAGAAATGGCAATTTTTAAAGATTTAACCCCTTCTACTAATGATTTTTATAGGGATATATTTGTAGATTTAACATCTCAAAATGCACCTTTAAACTATGGGTATTATGGTGTTAGCACATTTAACAGTTTGATAAATGGAGATCTTCACAAATGGATGAAGAGAGATTTTAATATATTGCAAAAAATAGTTATTACAAGTTTATATTTAAATTTAGATGATAGATTATTTGTAGAAACTGCACTTGGACTTAAATATAAGGTTTGCTTAAAGGATGAATATTTTGATTCTTACGGGTATAAACTCATTAGAACCAGCGATAACTATGATGTATATGAAAATCAAAATATTGTAGGCCTTGATATGTGGTATGATACCATAACAAGCGATGAAACATTTGAAAATGAAAATTATGCACAAAGAGATGCAATGCTACTTCAAAGCGCAGTAGTTGATAGAGAAATACAAGATATTCCATATGCAGGCGAAAGTAAAATTACAAAGAAAGTAGAGATTGATTGGTCTCGTGCGCAATATACAAATATTGAATATAAGGATGATTATATAACAGCCCAAAAAGATGCTTCAATAATAGTTCCGCTTAAAAATGACTATAAAGATGATAATGGAGAAATGATTTGCTCTGTCAATATTGTGCCAAACAATGGGCAAAATGTAGACTTACGTATAAATGATAAGCTTGGAAATAAAGCAAGTGAAGATTGGACTTGGACATATCCAATTAATGATTTTACATTTAAATTTAATGGCGCAACTGAGAGCTTAAATATAACAATAAATGAAGGAACATATAAAGTAAATAGATTTGAAACTTATTTTAATTCTTATGATAATTATGAACAAAACGTAAAAAATAGAAATAAATACAATTTAGAAAATTTATATGTAAATGGTGGAAATGTAAGAGGAGATATAAATAATAATGAAAAGGGAATTTTAGCTTTAAGCATTCCACTTGATAAAGGATGGACAGCAAAGGTAGATGGTAAAAGGCAAGAAATAATAAGGGTAAATCGTGCGTTTTCAGGACTTGTACTTGATCCTGGAAATCATCATATTGAACTTAGCTATGTAAGCCCTGGATTTAAATTAGGAGCATTTATTACAATATTATCTTTAGCTGGTTGTACTGGAGTTTATTTTTATAATAAAAAAATTAAACCTAAAAGTCCTGTATCTAAACTTAAGATTAAGTCTAAATAGAATATATTTAGATATAAAAAAATTAGTAATTTTCATATAAATCTTATATAAAAATTACTATTTTTTTATATCTTATAGATTAGCGTTGTATTTTTTGTATTTTTTGTAAAATAATAAAAAATTAAGGAAATTTGGTGATAATAATGGATTATGAGATTATTAGTAAAAGTCATGAAGATAAGGGACTAAATTTAGATGAACATAAAAAAAGAAATAAAATAAATATATTTGGTTTTTTGCCAAAGAAACATAGAAAGTTGTATGCTTGGATTTTTAGTATTTGTGTAATGCTAACTGTGACTATAATTTTTCATAGGATATTTATAATTGAAAAATCAGTTTTTGTGCTTGATAGCACAGATAGTTTTTCTCAATTTATGCAGTTTTTTCCATTTTTGCAGGATGCCTTTGTTAAAGGCCAACCTTTTTGGTCATTTAACTATGGATTAGGTGGAAATATATTTGGAGAATTTAGTTATTACTATACAACGAGCCCATATTTTTATTTAATGCTTATTCCTAGAATAATTACAGGGCGTCATTGGGATTTTCATGAAGCACTATTTGCAAAGATGATCTTAAGCGTACTAAAGCAGTTTTTAAGCATGTTTTTTATGTTTGCTTTGTTAAAATATGAAGGTAGAAAAACCATAAATTCTTTAATTGGTGCTGTGGCATATGGGACAAGTCTTATGTTTGCAAGATACTGTGTAGCATTTGATTATTTTACCGATCCATATCCTTGGGTTCCACTTACTATTTTGGGTTTTAATGTGTATAAAAGAACAAAAAAGCCATTTTTGCTAGTGCTTGGAGCTGCTCTTACTATTTCTAATAGTTTTTACTTTGGATTTATGAGCTTTTGTCTTTATTTTTTATATATGATATTTTTTGTAATAGAAGCTAAGGGTAAAAATATTAAAGAAAGAATAGTTTGTATATTTCAAAGTTGTTATAAATATATTTTATATGCCATTTTAGCTGTATGCATTGCAAGTATATTTTTAATTCCAGCGCTTTATGCGTTTTTTAACTCAGATAGATTTTCACAAGTTTTAAATATTAAAATGTTTTTTAGTCCAGACTTTTATAAGCTTTTACCAGAAAGGCTGTTTAACAACAGAGATATTTTAGCTTTTCCATTTATAATTACCATGGCAATATTTTTACCAATAACAAAGGTATCAAAAGAAACCAGAAGAAAGACTTTATTTGCAGTGTTATTTCTTTTATTATACATGTTTCCACGTGTTCATAGTTTTTTTAATGGTTTATCTTATGTTACAGATAGGTGGATGTACATATTCATATTTGCTATTACATATGCAATCCCTAATTGGCTTGAAGAAGATGAGAAATTTAAATTTACAGGGTTTAGGTTTGCTATATTTGGCGGTGCATTTTTAACTGCAATGTATGCTTCAAAATCATATAGAGGTGCAGGTGCTATAAATAACATGGATAAAACATTTATAGTCTTAAGCACAATATCAGTTTTATCTGTAGCTGCAAGTATATATTTTTCAAAAAAGTATCAGTATTTAATACTTAGACTTATTTTGCTCATATGTGTTGCATCAAATTTATTAGTTTATGGTACTAATTATTTAAATTCATCAAAGGGGATTAGGATACAAAATTCAGCATTTCAAAAGCTTGGAGTAGAAAATTATGAAGAAATGGCAATTTTTAAAGATTTAACCCCTTCTCCTAATGATTTTTATAGAGATATATTTGTAGATTTAACATCTCAAAATTCACCTTTAAATTATGGATATTATGGTGTTAGTGCTTTTAATAGCTTAATAAATGGAAACCTTCATAAATGGATGAAGAGGGATTTCAATATATTGCAAAAAATAGTTATTACAAGCTTATATTTAAATTTAGACGATAGATTATTTGTAGAAACTGCTCTTGGACTTAAATACAAGGTTTGTTCAAAAGGTCAAAAGCTTGATTCTTATGGATATAAGCTTATTAAAACCAGTGATAACTATGATATATATGAAAATCAAAATATTGTAGGGCTTGATATGTGGTATGATACTATAACAAGCAATGAAACATTTGAAAGTGAAAATTATGCACAAAGAGATGCAATGCTGCTTCAAAGTGCAGTAGTTGATAGGGAAATACAGGGCATTTCATATACAGGTAAAAATGAAATTACAAAGAAAGTAGAGATTGATTGGTCTGGTGCAAAATATACAAATGCTGAATTTAAAAATGGTTATATAACAGCTAAAAAGGATGCCTCCATGATAATTCCTTTAAAAAATGATTATAAAGATACTAATGGTGAGCTTATTTTTTCAGCTAATGTAGTATCAAGTACTGGCAAGAACATAGATTTTCGTGTAAATGGAAAGATAGGGAATAAAGCAAGTGATGATTGGACTTGGAATTATCCGCTTAATGATTTTACATTTAAATTTAATGGTGCAACTGAGAGCTTAAATATAACAATAAATGAAGGAACATATAGAGTAAATAGATTTGAAGCTTATTTTAATTCTTATGATAATTATGAACAAAATGTTAAAAATAGAAATAAATATAATTTAGAAAATTTATATATAAATGGTGGAAATGTAAGAGGAGATATAAATAATAATGAAAGAGGAATTTTAGCTTTAAGCATTCCATTTGACAATGGATGGACAGCAAAGGTAGATGGTAAAAAACAAGAGATAATAAAGGTGAATCGCACATTTTCAGGACTTGTGCTCGATCCTGGAAATCATCATATTGAATTAAGCTATGTAAGTCCAGGGTTTAAAATAGGTGCTTTTATTTCAATAGCATCTTTAACAATTTGCACAGGAATTTATATTTATAATAGAAAATCAAAAAATAATAAGCTTTCTTTTTTAAAAAGATAATTTAAAAGATTGTTAAAAAATTAGTAATTTCTGCATATTTTTTGATTAAGGATAAAATAAATAACTTTAAGAAATATTGACGTAATATATTTTTTTTTATGATAATATATTGCTGAAGTAGATTAATTTTACTTATATTGCAGATATTCTATATTTATATTTAATTAGAAAAAATGCTTATAAACATTTTTATTCTTTTTTAGTAAATTGTATGAGGTGATTTTTAATTAATTAAAATTTGTGAATTATTTTATATAAAATAAATGGGGAGATGTGTTTTGTATATGTTTGAATTCTTGGCGTTTTAATTAGTTAATTTAAATTTTGTTTTCTAATTTATAATTTAATCTAAATGATTAGTTGTTGTTTTAGAGAAAAAATGACAAATATGGCGAATTAGAAACATTATTTACTCTATGATTTTACTGATAACTTATACCTTGAAACCTTAAAGCTTATTGTAATAACAGTTATAAAATATATATATCAATATTTAAAAGCTTAATTATTTTTAAAAATGCTTTTAATTATTGATTTATATAAATAGCTAAGAGTTAAACTTTGCTTTAAGGTTTCTTCTATTAATAATATATTCATAAAGTATTAGACACATAAAGATTTATTAATTATGAGTCTTTTTTATTTTATATAAAATAAAGTATATGATTAATATATAGAATTTTAATTAAAAAAGTTTATAATTATAGTAGTATTTATAATTAGGAGATGATTCTATGAAAAAAAATAAGCTTTGGTTTATAATTTTTTTAGCAATAATTTTTATTGGGTTTATGATATTTTTTTATGATGATGAAGTTGATGAAATAGCAAATGATTCATCTACGACAAATACTACAGATATTGCTGATGAGAGTTTTGTAGAAGATAATGTGGATGATACAGATGATATGAATTTTAGTGACGTAAATAGATATGTAAGAAATACAAGCACATTAGATTATAGCGCTGTGAAATTTACTACTTGGGATATAAAAAATCCATCTGAAAATATAGAAAAGCAAGAAAAAAGGCCTTATACAATTATGATTTATATGAATGGATCAAACCTTGAAAGCGAGGATGGAGCTGCTTCTTCGGATTTAAACGAGATGTTAAGTGCAAATGTTGATACTGACAATGTGAATATAATCATACTTGTAGGAGGAGCTAAGGAGTGGCAAGACTTTGGCATACCTTCTGCTGAATGCTCATTGCTTCAAGTAAAGGATAATAAGCTTTATCTTTTATCTACTATTGGTCAAAGAAATATGGGCGATGCAGGAACATTATCTAGTTTCATAGATTTTTCTATGGAAAATTATCCTGCGGATAAATATGGCCTTATAATGTGGGATCATGGCGGTGGGTCTATTTATGGCTTTGGATATGATGAGAATTTTAGGGGAGATGGGCTTACTTTACTTGAAATGAATAAAGCTTTCGAATCATCACATTTAAAGGATACTAGATTAGAATTTATTGGATTTGACGCTTGTTTAATGGCTTCAGTTGAAATGTCCACAGTTGCAAGTGATTATGCAAATTATTTAATTGGATCTGAGGACTTAGAACCAGGTTATGGTTGGGACTATAAATTTTTAACTCAATTTAACAATAATCCAAATACTAGAGGAGATGCAATTGGCAGGGCTATTGTAGATAAAACTATGGATTTTTATGAATATTACGATGCTGATGTAACTCTTTCAGTTATAGATCTTACTCAAGTTGGTTATGTGCTTGGAGCTATGGACACCATGATGAGCCAATGTGAAGAAGATTTAAATAGTGGATCAATAAAATTTAGCACATTTTCAAGAATAAGAGCTGGTACCAAAACTTTTGGAAGTGGAAGCCCTAGAGATAATTACTATGACATGGTGGACTTAGGAGATATGGCTTTAAAGCTTAAAGATCTATACCCAGGTGCTTCAAATTATATGGAATATGCGCTTGAAAAAGCTGTGGTTTATAATAGATATACTACGCTAGCTAATAACATACATGGGTTAACTGCATTTTATATATATGGTGAAAAGGATAGAGCTCAATATGCTATAGATACTTATGCATCTTTAAAAATGAGTGAAAACTATACTAAGTTTCAAAAGAGCTTTGCAAGCAGTTTAACCGGAAATAGAATTTTTAACTTAAGCGATAGAAGTAAACCAGTTGAACAAAATTCAGATGGAGATTATTATATAACATTGTCTAAGGAGGAGCTTGACAATTTAGCAGATATTGATTTAACTGTATGGGAAAAAATACCTGACATGGAAGACTATTATTTAATGATTGGAATACAAAAGGATGTAACCATAAATGAAAATGGTACATGCCTTTCTAAATTTAGTGGAATTTGGCCAGGAGCTTCTGGACAATATGCCTGCCTTTACCAAATATCAAAAGACAATGATGAAAAAACATATGCCATTCCTGCTCAATTAAATGGTAAAAATGTGGATATAATTGCTATTTATAGCAATAAGTATCCTGATGGAAAAATATTAGGAGCAAGGCCTATATTAGATAATGATTCTGACTATAAAATGGCTCAAAAAGGATTAACAACAATTAAAGCTGGAGATGAAGTAGCATTTTGTTATTTTGCTCAATATTTGGGGCCTGATGAAAGTAAAGAAAGCCATGAATGGTATGTTGGTGAACCTTTTAAAGTAGAAGGAGAATTAACACTTCAAAATTATAAAGCAAATGCAGGAGATATTTATCTTTATGGGTTTAAATTAACAGATACTCAAAGAAATGAATCATATTCAGATTTTATAGAAGTAACTTATTAGCCTTTATAATTAGTTAAAATAGCAGTAAACTGATCTTAAAGAGAGGTGTTTTATGTTATATAGAGTAAATCCTAAAAATGGTGATAAAATATCACAACTAGGTTTTGGATGTATGAGATTGCCTAAACGAGGCAATCAAATAGATTATGAAAAATCATTGGAAATTATAAAATCAGCAATAGATAGTGGAGTTAATTATTTTGATACAGCCTACATATATGCGGGCTCAGAGGATACTTTAGGAAAGGCATTAGCGCAATTAGGAGCAAGGGACAAGGTTAAAATTGCTACAAAATTGCCAATTTTTCTTTGTAAAACTAATGCTGACTTTGATAAGTTATTTAATAAACAATTAGAGAAGCTTAAAACAGATAGGATTGATTATTATTTATTGCATATGCTTGGAAATACGCAAACTCTAGATAGGTTAAAATCTATAGGGTTTCATGAATGGGTAAATGATAAAAAAGCACAAGGAAAAATAATAAACATTGGATTTTCGTACCATGGAGATAGGTTAGAATTTAAAAAGATTATAGATTCCTATGATTGGGATTTTTGCATGATGCAATATAATTATATGGACGAAAATAATCAAGCTGGAAAAGATGGTTTGCATTACGCAAATTCCAAAGGGCTTCCTGTTTTTATAATGGAGCCTTTAAGAGGGGGAACATTAGCCAATAAATTGCCTAGTGATGCAAAGGAAGTTTTTAATAGAGCAAATAAAGAAAGATCTCTGGCAGAATGGTCCTTTAGGTGGCTATGGAACCAACCTGAAGTTACAACAGTGCTTTCTGGGATGAATGAAGTAAATCAACTTAATGAGAATGTAAAAACAGCAAATTCTTCTATGGTAGGTAATTTATCTAAAGAAGACTTAGGGGTTTATGCTAAAGCATTAGAAGTAATTAAAAAGAATATAAAAGTACCTTGTACAGGCTGTGGATATTGCTTGCCATGCCCACAAGGAGTAGATATACCAACATGCTTTTCTTGTTATAATGAGACATTCTCAGAAGGATATTTTCAAGCTATAAGCCATTATTTTCTACATATTGGAGCTATAACATCAAAGCAAAACTATGCATCAAAGTGCGTCCAATGCTCTAAATGTGAAAAACATTGCCCCCAGGGTATTAAAATAAGTCAAAGGATGGTTGAAGTATCAAAAAAGCTAGAACCATTTTGGTTCAAACCATCATTTTCTTTAGTAAGAAAAATTTTAAATGTAAAATGATAAATATACTGCGTAACGCATAAATTTTCTTTAAGCGGCATCACCTGAAACAAAGACATTATCAAATAATTGGACTTCTTCTGTAATAAGGCTGTCCATTTCTTTTTTATATTTTCTATCAGTTTCAGAAATACAATTATCAATTGAATATTGAAAATCTTCAAATGTCCCATGATACGCTGCATTTAGTACTTCAGATTTTACAAAC
>JAVBPD010000060.1:0-6254 GCA_031549885.1 Clostridiaceae bacterium | reverse complement strand
GTAAATAATAAAACAGAGTATTACTTTGTAATGTATTACCCAACTAGCTATATGAGTGATTTGAAATATTTAGATAATTCAACAAATATAAAACAAGATCCAATTGCTGTAAATCAAAAGGTAACTGCGAATTTTAGTGTTTATGAAGGTGTTTTAACTGTAGATGACGTTAGATATTATTATTTCGATGGTAGAGTTGAAACTCAGGCAGATTGGGCAGGGGAAAACGAAAGAGTTGGGCAGTTTCCTTATGCAACAGGACCTATAGATGTAATTCATCCAGCAGCTGATAAGGTGAAAATTCCTGACATTACTACTTCTAATGTAGGTGAATTTTATTTAGATCCCAAAATATTAATTAATTATTCTACAGATGTAAGTACAGCCATTGCAGATGGTAAATGGTATTACAATGAAGCTGATGGATATTTCTATTACATGGGTAAACTTTTGGCAGGAACTACTTCACCAAATTTAGTGGAAGCAATAACTTTAGATGAATCTGCAGGAGGTGACTATGCACTAATGGACTTAGATTTAATAGTTATCATGGATGCTATTCAAAATACAGCTGACGCTGTAAATAGTGTGTGGAAAATCCCTATATCTACAGAATCAGGAACATTGTTTAATGCATTAAATTCGTATTGCCAGTATTAATTTATGTGTGTTAAATATCATCATTGATGCAAAAATCTTTATAGAAGGAAGTGGATTTTAGTGTCTCGTCTTAGCAAGAGAAAAGTAAATTTAAAACTATTGTTTTTTATTATGACACTAGTTTCTTCAATGAATTTGGTAATTAATAATACATATTCATGGTTTGTATCAAATGATGTAACAACTAATAGATTTAGTGCCGACAAATTAAATTTTTATGTTGGGATAATTGATGTTTTTGATCCAAGTGATCCTTGGAATCCATCTGAGAATAAAAAAGTATCAGCAAAAAATTATGGAACATACTCTGCATTTGTTCGTATTTTAGTTCAACCTGTGATGATGTTAGAAGGGGCACCTCTTCAAGTTAAAATAGGACAGGAACTTTTAGCAAATATCGAGCTTTATGATAGCGTAACAAATCCTGAAGGTAAGTGGCTTAAAGATCAAGATGATTATTATTATTATCTTGATTTGCTTAAGCCTGATGAGATTGCAGATCCATATTTGTTTACTAATATAAAGCTTAGAGATGGATTATCTGATGATTATAAAGATGCAAATTTAATAATTCAAATTAAGGTAGAAGCAATAAGAGCTTTAAAATATTCCTATAGGGATGTTTGGTGGAATAATATTTCGCCATTAGATGAGGATTTGAAAAAAATAGACGATGTGCTTAAGACAAAAGCAATAGATTAGGAGGTGAGAAAGGTTACAACAAATAAAAAAAAATTTTTGGTTATAATATCTATTTTTTTATTCATACTTTCTATGCAAGTTTTCACAATAAGTACTGATGCAGAACCTCCACCACCTCTTGGAGGAACAAATAACGATGCTATGGATGCAACTATGAACAAAGCTCGTACTCGAGAAAATGTAAGCACTTATAACGAATATATGACTACAAAATCGGTTCTTGGTAGCTGGATTGATTATTTAAATACTGAATGGAAAGAGTGCCGTGATAGTTTCAAGTGGACAGATACAGATAAGAAACTTCCACTTTGGAACGGAGCTGCATCTGGTGCTCAAGTTGCCCCTGACAATATTGCTCCAAGCCTTTCTGGCAATGAAAGTATGCGACCTTGGTTAAATGGCGCAACCAATACTTATGAAGTCTGGACAGGGCAGCAACTTAGGTATGCATTTCAAAAATTGAATACAACTACCCAGTATACAATCAAGCTTATGAGAGATATCGATTTAAATGGTTATAATCACAATTGGGGCAGAGTTGGAGCTAGTCCTAATAATAAGGCCACTGCTATCATTGATGGCAATGGAAAAACTATTTATAATCTAGGACTTGAGACCAGTTTAATGTATGATTATTTCCTAGACGGCAGCGTTATCAAAGATATTACCTTTAAAACAGTTAAATGTGTGTGTAGTATAAAGGACGGAGATAAATCATCATCGATATTTTTAAATTTCAGAGGTACAACAGCAAGAAACGTATGCATTGAGGATTCACTCTTTTTTAATGAGACTACTAGTGTAGGGCAAAATACAGCACCATTTGTAAGTCGTTTTGATGGGGCTACTGCCTCTACCTTAGATAATTGCAATGTTAAAAACACAGATGTATATGGTGTAAATCATGTAGGAGGTTTTGTAGCAATTCCTAACAATGCTCATATCTCAAATTGTTATGCTATTGGTGGTACAGTAGTTGCTATAGGTGGCCATTCTGGAGGGTTTATTTCTTGTAATGATTATAGATGTGATGTGACGAACTGTTTTGCTAACAATAGAGTGCTTGGTGCATCCCAGATAGGTGGATTTGAAGGATATAGTGGGCGAACAACATACAAAAACTGCTTTGCCTCCGGTGCAGTTGAAGGTTTTGA
The DNA here is from genome assembly GCA_031549885.1 of Clostridiaceae bacterium. GTDB lineage: Bacteria > Bacillota > Clostridia > Clostridiales > Clostridiaceae > WQUF01. Next base: position 3,738 of record JAVBPD010000060.1, on the reverse strand, counting down.
AACATTAGGTGGTTTTCAAGGGTTAGCATCAGCACGTGAAGGATATGATGCGCCTTACTCACAATTTATTAATTGCTATTCCACTGTCATCGTTGGCATGCAAAATGGTGGATTAAAACAAGGAGGATTTGTTGGTGAAATTAAGTTTCCGGCTACATTTACAAACTGTTATGCAGTGGGCGAGGTTGGTTCTCTTGATACCGATGTAAGTGATAATAGAACTTCTTATCTTGATGTAGGCGGTTTTTTTGGGGTTAACAGTGGAACCAAAAAAGACATCTTTACCAATTGTTATTATGATAAGCAAACTTCAGCAATGCGTGGATGGGCATCTGGCCCTGACAAAGTTGTTCCTGGTATAAAAGGTCTTCTTACAAATAGCAAAAAAGGAGAAGGTACTCAAAAAATGGTACATTATGAGTTAGCTGGATTTGACCCTAATGTATGGACGTTTGAAGATAATTTATACCCTCAATTAAAAGTATTTGCGGATACTAGCATGTCTGGCTTTTCTAACCCGTATGATAAAGTATTAGCTAAAGCTTATTCTGGAGCAAGTGTTTCAACTCCTATATTAAGCTCATGGGATTATGATATTTCAATACCAGATACTGCTTATGATACTGTAAGAGATATTACATTAGACTTTCCTCTTTCAAAGAATGATAATTATGATTTAAAATGGACAAATCAAGGAACTTTTGGAGCTGTTCAAAAAGATAAACATATTTTAGAACTTAGTCCAGATAGTTTCTTTGCTAGTGTTTATACTGTTGGTATCGAATGGATATTTGCAAAGAATACTGTAACTGAAATGGGTGTTACAGCTATTGGTATTCGACCGTTACGGATTATTCCTACAAAATCCTTAATTGCAGGGAATAATAAGGTTAGATATGTAGGAGATTCTTATAATAATTGGGAGGATGTAACTCTCATTGATTCGACTGCCTTAGGACTAAATAAGCATATATTGAGATTAGAAACCATTACTCCCAAAGTAGGTGAGTATGCTAGGCTTTTAGTTGAAAATGGTTTAGCCCCAGTTTACACAACAAACTCTCCATATATTGAAGATGAACTTAATAGGATTTATGATTATTTTGATACTTCTCCTAGGGTAAAGAATATATTTAATGGAGAAAAGCAAAATCCTATACCTGCATACTATGGTGATAAAAAATTTGCTATTTCTTATTCATGGGTATTGCCAGATGGACGTTTTTTAACAGATTCTAAGCTTCTTGATGTAATAGGTAAGATAGTCCATATTAGGCAAGTTGTTGTGGATTATAATTATAAAAACGAAGTAGAGCTTCCTGTCATGGGATATATGAGGTTAAATAATGTAAAATTAACTGATACTTCACTTATAAATTTTACAAGCAATATAAATACAAATAGCGGTAGAATTCAAGATAATCCTCCATTTAGTGATTTTAAATTATCAGTAGATCCTACAGCAGATCCTACAGCATATGAGGGATATACAATAGATTTCATCGTTCCTCAACATTATAAATATGAAGGTCATACCATAACATCTATAAACTCACCTCATGAGACAGAGCCAGGTAGTACAAGTGGTTTTATATTTTTAGATTATAGTAATTTAGATGAATATTGGATTACAATATATATTAAACAAATAGATTATAATATAGACAATAATATAGATTATTACACTAACGATTTTGGTATAATAGAATAAACTTTAAGAAAGCAAATGGGATATTTAGCTTAATAAATATCCCATTTTTGGAAGGTAATATGGGTAAAATTATTAAAAATGGCTTTGACTTTATGAAATATGCTAATTCAAGGCTGATTCGAAAAATAGACGATATTCCAGAGCTTAAAAATAAGTTGATTACACTTAGTGAGCTGAAAACACATATAGAAATGTCTAAATATGCCCTTTTACTTGCTGAGCATATTTTAGATGTAAGTGGAATCCAGCGCTTAAAAGTCATTGAAGAGTGTTTTACTATAAGTGAAAAATGGCAAAATAAAGAAGCAAAATTTCAAGATGCTTTGGAAGTTGCTGGTATGATAAACAGCCTTGCTCGTGAAGAAAAAAATATAATAAAGGTAAAAGCGCTGCGAGCCATGGGGCAAATTGCAGCAACGCCACATGTCAGATGGCATGCGTTAGTTGCGTCAGAATACACAGTAGTAATTGTCAATCTTATGTATCCAAAAAATCTTGATAAAGTTAGAGAAGAGAGAGAATTGCAAATTGAACTGATGGAAAAGGTATGATAAATATTTGTAGGAGTTGATCTTTATGATGGATAAAAGTATACCGTGTATTGATGTATTGATGCACAGAAAAGCTTGTACACCAATTCCAGAATTTAATTTGCCAGAAGGATTTAAATTTTCATATTTTAAAAGTGGAGATGAAAAGACTTGGGCAAAAATTGAAGCTGCTGTTTTGGGATTTAATGATGAAATGGATGCGTTAATTTGTTTTCAAGAAGAATATTTACCTTTTTTGTCAGAATTAAAGCGTAGATGTATTTTTATAGAAACTGATGAAGGGGAGAAAGTCGCCACAGCTACAGCATGGTATGCTTATACAGGCGTTAGGCGTGACCCATGGCTTCGTATGGTTGCTGTACATCCTAATTATCAAGGTTTAGGATTAGGTAATGCTTTGATTTCAAAAGCTATAAAATTAATGAAGGACATTGAAGGGGATAGGGATTTTTATTTACATACGCAGACATGGAGCCATGTGGCTATAAGGATGTATATGAAAATGGGATTTTATATAACAAGTGAAAAAAATTTATATATTTATCCAAATGATAAATATGCACAAAGCATTGAATTGTTAAAAAGCGTTGGTTTAAATTTAATTTGAAAAGGGCTTAATGAGAGTAAAGCCCTTTTTGAATGTTAGATTATTTTCTCATAGAAAAGATTTTTTGTTATATTAAAAATGTATAAATAGTAAATTACAATTATAAAGCTAATCATTATAAAAATAAGTGCTAATGCTGGAAAGACATAAGATAAAAATGTCATGGACGTAAATATTACAAGCAATTTCCAAGTTGAATATAGCTTGTCTGAATTTAAATCTTGCATTTTTAAGATTTCAATATCTTTAATACCCATTATAATGCTGTATGAAATAAAGAAAGAAAGGACTGTAGAGGCTAAACCTAATATAAAACTAATAGGCTGTGGAATCAAATGAGAAATAGATAATAAATCCATTGCATAAAGGATAACAGAATATATTGCCATAACTTTGACGTAAGGCATTGTTTTTAAAAATTTATCACTAAGGTATTTGATTTCCGATAAACCGTTAAACATATAGATATAGCCTAAAAAACTAGGGATTAAACCAATTTTTATGGAGCCAATATTTATATCAAAGTTCAAAAAAACAAGCAACATACCAATAAATATTTTTTTCACCTAAAACCCTCCAAATTTAAATAAATTTAAATATTAAAAACAGCTTTAATTTTATGATCTTTTAATATTATTATAACACCTGAGCTAGGTTTATTGACAAGAAAAGTTTAAATATAAAGAAAAACAGGAAACAATACAATGCTAGCATTTGTTTCCTGTTTTTGGGGTAGAGGGAGCATCCATGTTATGTACTGAAATGTAGATGGCTTTTTATGGTAATTAAAATAGACAATAAAAAACTACTCTATTATTTTTAAATTTTGAGTAGCTTCATACTGTTAAAATATTAAATTTATACCATCT
>JAVBPD010000124.1:0-18596 GCA_031549885.1 Clostridiaceae bacterium | reverse complement strand
ATAAAGTTAAAATTTTGCTTTTTCTTAAGAGTTTTTCCTTCATCAGATAAATATTCATAATTTATTGCTAGATTGTTAGATTTTAATGTTTTTAATATCATCTTGATTTATCCTTTTTATCATTATTTCTTTATATAATATGAGAAAACTTTATAAATGGTGATTATTTTTAAAAAAATTCATATTCACTTAAGGGACTTTTTTAATTTGAAAAGGTACTTGACTTTACAAATTAAAATTGATAACATGTTAGTATCCTAACAAATAAGAGGTGGGAAACGTGAAGTCAAATCAAAATATGATCTTAGAATTAAAATCTGTATCAAATCTTATAAAAAGGAGAATAGACAATATTTTTTCTCATGAGGATAATGAAATGGTAACTGGAATGCAAGGTTTTATTATAGGTTATCTTTTTAATCATAAAGATTGCGATGTGTTTCAAAAAGATATTGAAGAGGAGTTTAAAATAAGGCGCTCTACAGCAACAGGCATTTTACAGCTTATGGAAAAAAACGGATTAATTAAAAGGCAATTTGTATCCTATGATGCTAGGCTTAAAAAGCTTGTCATTACTACAAAGGCCATGGATAGGCATAATTTATTTTTAGAAGGGGTGAACAACATGGAAAACGATGCTAAAAAAGGGCTATCAGACGATGAAGTAAAAAGCTTCATTATTACTTTAAATAAAATTAAGAAAAATATTGAGTGATCTATTAATTAAATTGTTAGCTTTTTTACATTAATGTGTCAAATAGGAAGGAGCAATAGGCGATAATGATAAAAAAACTTGCACAAAGAATAAGACAATATAAAAAGTTTGCAATTTTAACGCCTTTATTTATGGCATTAGAAGTATTTATGGAAGTTTTAATTCCATTTTTAATGGCAAGCCTAATAGATAAAGGAATAAGCAAAAGTGACATGAACTATATTTTAAGGATGGGAGTTATTTTATTTTTCTGCGCTGTTTTGTCTTTAAGCTTTGGAGCTTTAAGCGGTATTTTTGCAGCTAGAGCATCTGCTGGCTTTGCAGCAAATTTAAGGCATGACATGTTTTACAATATTCAAAATTTTTCTTTTTCAAATATAGATAAATTTTCTTCTGCAAGCCTTGTAACAAGGCTCACCACAGATATAACAAATGTGCAAACTGCATTTCAGATGATAATACGCCAGGCAGTGAGAAGTCCAGTTATGCTGATTTTATCCTTAACCATGGCTTTTAACGTAAATTCTGAGATTTCTCTAATATTTTTAGCTGTAATACCATTTTTAGCTTTGGGGCTTTTTTTGATCATAAACAGGGTACATCCTATATTTGTAAGGGTATTTAAAACTTATGATAAATTAAACAATGTGATTCAAGAAAACTTAAGAGGTATTAGAGTGGTTAAATCTTATGTTAGAGAGGATCTTGAAATAAATAAATTTGAGGATATATCAAATGCTATTTTTAAGGATTTTTCAAGAGCAGGAAAGAGGGTTTCATTTAATGCGCCTCTTATGCAATTTTCCGTATATACTTGCATGCTATTAATCGCTTGGATTGGCGCAAGGCTTGTAGTATCAGGGTCTATGACAACTGGGGAATTGATGAGCATAATAACATATACAATGCAAATACTTATGAGCTTAATGCTTTTATCCATGGTGTTTGTTATAATTATAATTTCTCGTGCATCAGCTGAGAGGATTGGGGAGATATTAGACGAAAGATCTGATTTAGTTAATCCTAAGGATCCTGTTTTTAGCGTTAAGGATGGATCTGTTGTCTTTAAGGATGTGGACTTTAGTTACATTAATAAAAAAGACAAGCTATGTTTAAGTGGGGTTGATTTAAGCGTAAATTCAGGTGAAACAATTGGCATAATAGGTGGAACAGGAAGTTCAAAGACAAGCTTAGTTCAGTTAATACCAAGGCTTTATGATGTTACTGATGGCGCTATATTAGTTGGTGGAGTTGATGTTAGAGATTATGATATTGAAACTTTAAGAAATGAAGTTTCTGTAGTTTTGCAAAAGAATTTATTATTTTCAGGAACAATTAAAGAAAATTTACGCTGGGGTAAAGAGGATGCAACTGACGATGAGTTAATACATGCATGCAGGCTTGCAGCAGCCCATGATTTTATTGAGTCATTTCCAGATGGGTATGATACTTATATAGAGCAAGGTGGAACTAATGTTTCAGGTGGGCAAAAACAAAGGCTCTGTATTGCAAGAGCTTTGCTTAAGAAACCAAAGGTTTTAATTTTAGATGATTCAACTAGTGCTGTAGATACTAAAACTGATTCTTTAATTAGAAAGGCTTTTAGAGATGAAATACCTGATACCACGAAGTTCATAATAGCTCAAAGAATTGCTTCTGTACAAGATGCTGATAGAATAGTTGTAATCGATGGTGGAACTATTAACGCTGTTGGAACTCATGATGAGCTTCTTAAAAGTAATGATATTTATAGAGAAGTTTATAATTCTCAAGTGAAAGGTGGAGATTTTGATGAAGAGAGTTGATACCATTAACAGCACTGAAAGCGTGGACCAAAGGGTTTTAAAGAAAAAGACAAAACCTGCAAGTAGAATAAATATGAAAACTGTTAAGCGTCTTTTGTCAATTATAATGAGCAGATATAAATTTGCATTTTTATTTGTTCTTTTATGCATTGTAATGAGCGCTGTTGCTTCTGTAATAGGATCCATGTTCATACAAAGGCTTGTAGATGATTATATTACGCCACTTCTTTTATCTGACAATCCTGTATTTACAGGTCTTTTAAATGCTATACTAAAAGTGGGACTTGTATATCTTATTGGCGTAATTGCAGCTCTCTTTTACAACAGAACAATGGTGGTAATTGCTCAAGGTACTCTTAAAAAGGTTAGAGATGATATGTTTATTCATATGCAAACCCTTCCCATTAAATATTTTGATACTCATGCTTTTGGAGATATAATGAGCAAGTTTACAAATGATACTGATACTTTAAGAGAAATGGTTTCTCAAAGCATACCTCAAGCTTTTGCATCTGTTATAACTATTATAGCTGTTAGTTGTGCTATGCTCATAATAAGCATTCCTTTAAGCTTTTTAGTCTTTGCATGGGTGGTTTTAATGCTCTATGTTGTGCGTAAAATTGGAGGAAAGTCAGCTTTTTATTTTATAAAACAACAAGAAACTATAGGAAATTTAAATGGATATATTGAAGAGATGATAAATGGTCAAAAGGTTATTAAGGTATTTTGCCATGAAAAAAAAGCTGAAGAGGAATTTGACAAAAGAAACGATGGCTTGCGCAAAGAAGCATCTTTAGCAAACACTTTTGCAAATATTATAATGCCTATTATGGCTAATTTAGGAAATCTGCAATATGTTTTGATTGCTGTGGTAGGTGGACTTATGGCAATTAATGGAGCAGGACATGTTACTTTAGGGGCAATTGCGTCTTTTTTAACCCTATCGAGGAGCTTTAGCATGCCAATTGCTCAAATTTCCATGCAGGTTAATTCTATAATCATGGCTTTAGCAGGGGCAAGTAGGATTTTTAACCTTTTAGATGAAGAGCCTGAAGTTGATGAAGGGCGTGTGACGCTTGTAAATGCTAAATATGAAAATGATGAACTTGTAGAAACAGATGAGCATACAGGAATTTATGCTTGGAAATATCCTAATGAAATTTTAAATACTGTGTCATATGTTAAGCTTGAAGGAGATGTTCGCTTTTATGATGTGGATTTTGGATATACTGAAGAAAAATTAGTGCTTCATGACATTTCAATGTATGCAAAAAAAGGCAATAAAATCGCTTTTGTAGGAGCAACTGGAGCAGGAAAGACTACAATAACTAATTTAATCAACAGGTTTTACGATATTGCAGATGGAAAAATAAGATTTGATGGAATAAATATAAATAAGATTAAAAAAGATAATTTGCGAAATGCTTTAGGCATGGTTCTTCAAGACACTAATTTATTTACTGGAACTATTTTAGATAATATTCGCTATGGCAAATTAGATGCAACAGATGAAGAGGTTATAAATGCTGCAAAACTTGCAAATGCTCACGATTTTATTTCAAGGCTTCCAGATGGTTATAATACTGTAATTTCAGGTGATGGATCAAATCTATCTCAAGGGCAAAGGCAGCTTATTTCAATTGCAAGGGCAGCTGTTAACAACCCTCCAGTTATGATTTTAGATGAGGCCACATCCAGTATAGATACTAGAACTGAAGCTATTGTACAAAGTGGAATGGATAAGCTTATGCATGGCCGCACAGTTTTTGTAATCGCTCATAGGCTTTCAACGGTACAAAATTCTGATGCCATAATGGTTATGGACCAAGGGAGGATTATCGAAAAAGGCAGCCATGAGGATTTAATAAATAAAAAAGGGAAATATTATCAATTATATACTGGTGCTTTTGCAGATTAAAACGAGTGGAGGTTATGAATAATTAATAAAAACATAGTTAAAGCTATTTATAGTATAAAGTATTTAAAAAATAAACAAAGGTGATACCATATGGATAAAGATATATTACAAATCTCATTAGTTTTATTAGCAGTTTTATTATTTATTATAGTATTAATTGTTTTGTTAATATTTGTTAATATTAAAAGAAAAAAATATGAAGAAGAAAGCAATTTAGTTGAAAAGCCCTCTATTTACAAAAATGAGAGCAATGATGATGTTAATGATGATGAAGTTGAAATTAAAGATGTAAATTTAAATAAAGGAGAAGCAAAAAAGCTTTCAATTATATGCAACAATTCAAGCTTTAAAAATTATGAAATGGTCAATGATATTATCACCATTGGACGTGGAAAAAAATGCGATCTAGTAATTGATGATTCATATATTGGAAAATATCATTCTATTATTTTCTATAAAGATAAATCTTTCTTTCTTGCAGATTTAAATAGTAAAAATGGAACATATGTTGAAAATGAAAAAGCTATTGATGGAATTTATGAAATAGTAAAAAATATAAAAGTTAAAATAGGATATACCGAATTTTATATTATATTAAAATAAAAATAAAATTAACTTAGTATCTTGCATTATTAAATAGCTTGTGTTATTATATATATATAAATTTATTTTTGGAAGGAGGAAAATTTATGGACATACAATTCAAAAAAGGCGTACTTGACCTTTGTGTACTTTCACTTCTTAAAAAAAGCGATTGCTATGGATATGAGTTAGTTAATAAAATCTCAAACTATATTACAATTTCTGAAGGAACCATATACCCTTTATTAAAGAAGATTACAGGTGATGGACTTGTGAAGACCTATCTTAAAGAATCAACCGAAGGTCCTCCAAGAAAGTATTATACACTTACTGAACGTGGTCATGAAGCTGCGGATAAAATGGAAAAAGATTGGATGGATTTTTCAAGTAAAGTTAATGATTTATTAAGGGGTGAGCAAAATGAATAGAAAGGAATTTATAGATAAACTATCATTTGAGCTTTCTTCCATTTCTCAAGATGATAGAAGATCGATTTTAAATGATTTTGAAGAGCATTTTAATGTAGGATTATCCTCAGGAAGAACAGAAGAAGATATAGCAGCTGCTTTAGGAGACCCTGTTGAAATAGCAAAAGAGTTTTCATATAAGGATGATAAAAATACAAAGGAACAAGCAAATAAAGAATGCGGTTCTAGCTCTCAACCAGAGGATAATTCAAGAAAAATTGAAGCAAAATCAAATAAAAATTTAAATATTGATATTACAACAATTGAAACAAGGATCATTTATACAGACAATGATTATATAGAAGCTAAAATATTAAGAGATTTCCACAAGATAAATTTTAACATTGCACTATATGAAGATGAAATAAGCTATAACTTAATAGTTAAGCCATTTAATACCCTTGATTTTGGTTTTTCAAAAATATTCCATGGAATAAATAATTATCCTGTACTAGAATTATATCTTCCAATTAGGCTTAAATTTCCTAAAACAACACTTAAGTTAAATGCTTTAAAGCTTGTTTGCCCTAACTTAGAAGGTGATGTTTATTTAGTTGCCAATGCTTGTAAAGTTAAAATTGATACTTTATCAAATATTTCTACGATTAAAGCAAATGCATCCTCAGTTGAAATAAACAACATATTTGGAGATTTTAATGGAGAGTTTAATGCAGGAGATGCAGATATTTACTTTAGAGATTTTAAAAATGTATTTATCAATTTAAATGCAGGAAATTTAGATTTATTTGTTCCAGATAATTTAAGCTATAGCTTAAAATCTGACACTAGCGTCGGTGCTATCAATATTTTTGATGCTAAGTTTAAAAGAACTAGAGAAGTTGACAATTTTGTTATGAGAAAAATTGATGGTTATTCCATAGCAGAAGGAGATAGAACCATAGTAGTAAGATCTACAGCATCTAATATGAAGCTTGCTACAAGAAATTTCTAAGTTAATTAATTAAATTTACAATTTTATGAAAGAGGGCCGTTGCAGAATTGATTTATTTTATAGATTCTGCAACAGTCCCTTTTTTAAGATTTAATAAAGAATTTTTTTTGTTGAACATTAAAAATCATTGTGTTAAAATAAGTTGATAATTTACATTGATAAGGTTTATGACGGTTATTGCCGTTTGCATAAAATAAATGGAGGTTAAAATATGGAAAACAAAAAATACGTTTACCTGTTTAGTGAAGGTAAAGCTGAGATGAAAAATCTCCTTGGGGGAAAAGGAGCAAATCTTGCTGAAATGACTAATTTAGGCATTCCAGTACCACAGGGCTTTACTATCACTACAGAAGCTTGCAATAAGTATTATGATGATGGTAAAAAAATAGATGAAGAGGTTTTAAAGCAAATCTATGAAAACCTAGCAAAATTAGAGGAAGCTTCAGGTAAAAAATTTGGAAGTTTAGAAAATCCACTATTAGTATCCGTAAGATCAGGAGCAAGAGCATCTATGCCTGGTATGATGGATACAATATTAAACCTTGGATTAAATGACGACACTGTAGAAGTTATGGCAAAAAAGACAAATAACCCAAGATTTGCTTATGACTCTTATAGAAGATTTATTCAAATGTTTGCTGATGTCGTAATGGAAGTGGAAAAGAAGAAATTTGAAGCTCTTTTAGAGGAGATGAAAGAAAAAAGAGGAGTTAAACTAGATACTGAGCTTAATGCAGATGATTTAAAAGAATTAGTTGGAGAATTTAAAGCTCTTTATAAAAAAGAAAAGGGAGAGGATTTTCCTAAAGATCCTAAGCTTCAATTAATTGAATCAGTTACTGCAGTATTTAGATCCTGGGATAATCCAAGAGCTATAGTATATAGAAGATTAAATGACATTCCTTCAAGCTGGGGTACAGCTGTTAATGTTCAAGAGATGGTATTTGGTAATAAAGGAAATACCTCAGGAACTGGAGTTGCATTCTCAAGAAACCCAGCAACTGGAGAAAATAAAATATTTGCAGAATATCTTATGAACGCTCAAGGAGAAGATGTTGTTGCAGGAATTAGGACCCCTCAAGATATTTCTCAACTTGAAAAAGAAAATAAGCAAGTTTATGATGAATTTATGGCAATTGTTAATAAATTAGAGTCACACTATAAAGATATGCAGGATATGGAGTTTACTATTGAAGAAGGAAAATTATACTTCTTGCAAACAAGAAACGGTAAAAGGACAGCTTCAGCTGCACTTAAAATTGCAGTAGATTTATTTTCAGAAAATGTTTTGACAAAAGAAGAAGCTATTTTAAAAGTAGAACCTAAACAATTAGACACCCTTCTTCACCCAGCTTTTGATGGCGAGGAATTAAAAAATTTAAAACCAGATGCAAAAGGACTTCCAGCATCACCAGGAGCAGCATGCGGTAAAATTTGCTTTACAGCAGAAGAAGCAAAGGAAAGGCATGAAAATGGTGAAAAGGTAGTTTTAGTAAGACTTGAAACATCACCTGAAGATATTGAAGGTATGATAGCAGCAGAAGGAATACTTACAGTTAGAGGAGGAATGACTTCTCACGCAGCTGTTGTAGCTAGAGGAATGGGAACTTGCTGTGTGGCAGGTTGTGGTGATATAGTTGTTAACGAAGAAGAAAAATACATTGAAATAGCAGGTAAAAAATATTCAAAAAATGATTTTATTTCATTAGATGGAAGCACTGGTAATGTTTATGCTAAAGAAATAAACACAGTTGAACCTGAAATTACAGGTTATTTTGATACATTTATGACTTGGGCAGATGAAATAAGAGTGCTAAAAGTTAGAACTAATGCAGACAATCCAAAGGATTCAGCACAAGCTGTTAAATTTGGAGCAGAAGGCATTGGACTTACTAGAACTGAGCATATGTTCTTTGAAGCTGACAGGATCATGGCAGTTAGAGAAATGATAGTTTCAGATACAGAAGAGCAAAGAAGAAAAGCTTTAGCAAAACTCCTTCCAATACAAAGACAAGATTTTATTGGAATTTATGAAGTAATGCAAGAAAGACCAGTTACTATAAGACTTTTAGATCCACCACTGCATGAATTTTTGCCACATCAAGATGAAGAAATTGAAGAACTTTCAAAAGAAATGGGAATTCCTTTTGAAAAGTTAAAAACTAAAATAGAGTCACTTCATGAGTTTAACCCAATGATGGGTCATAGAGGATGCCGTCTTGCAGTTTCATATCCTGAAATAGCAGAAATGCAAACTCAAGCTATAATTGAAGCAGCTATTGAAGTTAATAAATCTAAAGGATATAACATTGTTCCAGAAATAATGGTACCACTTATTGGAGAATTAAAGGAATTAAAATATGTAAAAGATATTATTAAACAGACAGCTGATCCAATAATCGAAAAATCAGGTGTTAATCTTAAATATATGGTTGGAACTATGATTGAAATACCAAGGGCAGCTTTAACAGCTGATGAAATTGCAAAAGAAGCAGAATTCTTCTCATTTGGAACAAACGATTTAACGCAAATGACATTTGGATTCTCAAGGGATGATGCTGGTAATTTCTTAAATTACTATTATGAGAAGAAAATATATGAGCAAGATCCATTTGCAAAGCTTGATCAAATTGGAGTTGGAAAATTAGTAGAAATGGCTGTATTGCTTGGAAAGAAAACAAGACCAGACATTAAACTTGGAATATGCGGAGAACATGGAGGAGATCCTTCCTCAGTTGAATTCTGCCATAATATTGGCCTAAATTATGTCAGCTGCTCTCCATTTAGAGTGCCTCTTGCAAGGCTTGCAGCTGCTCAAGCACAAGTTAAAAATAAAAGATAAAATAATAGAGGCTGTTTGCTCAGCCTCTTATTGATTTAATATCTGCTTGAAAAATTATCCATAAATTCTAGCAAGAAATTTATTAAATCAAGTTGTTTTTTATCCTTTTCTATGCATCTAAAAATCTCTTGTATGTAGAATTTTTTATCAGGATTTTGTTTACTAAAATATTCCCTTGAAATTTTTAAAAATTTATTGGGAAGGCTTAAATAAATGAGCAGATATTTTAATTCATCAATATTTAACTGATTGTTAATAGAATATGAGTATATGGATTTTATGGCGATATCTTCATCCCAATTTGTATTTGTCCTTCTTAATATTCTCTTTAAAAAGTAGCATAAATCATGAATAGAGTAACCGATAGTGCATTTATCAAAATCTATAATCCATAATTCATCTTTTTCGTCTACGATTATATTTTTGCTCACATAATCAGAATGACAAAGAGAAATTTTAAGATTATTTGGGTTGAGTGATTCGGAAATAAAGCTAGCAATTTTGGCACAATTATAATAACTGTCGAAATGTTTTAAAAATAATTTTGAAAATTCATCCATTTTTTTAAAAGCTAAATTACAAGTATCCGTTAAATGTTTAATTTTTTTATTTACATTATTTTTTATATTTTCATCTCTAAATCTATAACTACTTCCTTCAATAGGATAGAAATTTGTGGCAAATTTGTGCATCTTACCTAAAATTAAGCTAGCATATGAAATATCATTTAAATCATAATTAAATTTACTGCCCTCAATCCATGGAGTTAAAATGAATAGCATATTTTTATATTCTACGTATTTGCTTCTATCTTTTGTAGGCAATATCCTGGGAACATTAATATTCCATCTAAAAAGCCATTCAATTGCAGAATATACAAAATACAGATCCTCTTTGCTAAAGTATATTTTTTTTAGACAATAGTTTTTGTCACCCGAAATGACCTTATACACTGCTCTTTGTTTTTCAGTATTTTTAAATTTAATTGGAATTGAGTTTGAATACAAAAGATCATATTTGGAGATAATATTTTTATTAAGCTCTTCTTCCGTAATAAGAGGAAATACATTTTTTACATTTGTTAACATCATTATACCCTCAAATAAAGTGTTTATTATAGATTATATGATTTATTAGCATTTATAGACCATTATTATTTTAATATTAAAAGGAATTTAATAATATATATCGAATTTATGAAATAGGTGGTTTTTATGAATATTAGTAAAATATTGGAAGAAAAAGAGAAATCTGTTTTAATACTCATAGGGTGTTTTTTGTATAATTCAGGTAAAGGAAAAAACTTCAAAAAAAGGTGAAATTATAATTCGTTAATAATATAAAGCCTGCAAAATTACACCCTAAATCCTTTATTAGATAAGTTATTCAAAAAATCATATAATATAGTGATAATTATTGGACAAACTACCTCATATAGTATTAAGCACTAAGTGTAGAATTTTTAAATAGTATAAATTAAGTTTTAACTAGATTCTATAAAATGAATTTAATCATAATTCGAATAATATTATATTATTAATAAAAATAGAAAATGGATAAGTTTTTTAATCGTAATGGATTTTAACATAAATTGAAATTCTAAAGATTGTATAAATATATTTGATGAGACAAGCAGTAACTAATTGACAATTATTTTACAAAAATGTCTTTATTAAAGAAATTAGTTGATACATTTATAACTTTAAGAAGTTTTATGTTTAAAGAAATTTTTAAGGGGAATAAATTAAAGGAGGAAAATGTATTTCTGGAAAAGCTATAAATTCTGCCTATATACATTTAATAAAATATTTATTTCTAAAATAGTTTTTTACAAGGCTTGCTATAAATATAATTAATATACAGATAATATTTAAAAGTTTTATTAATATAAGAGGTGAATTTTTTGTTTGATGATAATGATATCATCAGCAGGGTCCAACAAGAAAATGATATATTAGAAGTCATTTCAGAGTATGTAAATTTAAAAAAATCAGGAAGAAATTATATTGGTTTATGTCCTTTTCACAATGAAAAAACTCCTTCCTTTACAGTTTCTTCTGATAAACAGGTGTACAAATGCTTTGGATGTGGTGAATATGGCAATGTATTTTCTTTTATAATGAAGATAAAAAACATTCCATTTCAAGACGCTCTAAAAATTTTAGCTGAAAATAAAAATATAGATTTAGAAAACAAAAAAAGTGGCAAAAATAAAAAATATATATTAGAGAATATTAATAAAGAAGCTGCTAGATTTTTCTTTAACAATTTAAAAAATAATAAAAAAGCATTTGATTACTTTAAAAATAGAGAAATAAGCACAAAGACCATAATGCATTTTGGTCTAGGATATGCAGATGAAAAATTAACAAATTTTTTAAATCATATGAAAAAAAAAGGATTTAAAGAAGAAGATCTATTAACATTGGGTTTGATTGAAAGATCATCAAAAGGATATATTTACGGAAGATTTAGAAATAGAGTTATATTTCCGGTATTTAATGCATCTGGAGCAATAATAGGTTTTGGTGCTAGAGTTTTAGATAAATCCATGCCGAAATATTTAAATTCAAAAGAAAGCATACTATTTAAAAAAGGTTCTAATCTATATGGATTAAATTTTGCCATAAAATCAGGTATAAAAGATAATACTATAATTGTTGTAGAAGGTTATATGGATGTCATATCCATGCACCAACATGGTATTACAAATGTAGTAGCGTCTCTTGGAACGTCATTTACATTAAGCCAAGCAAGGCTCATAAAAAAATATGCAAATAAAATTATACTTTGTTTTGATACAGATAGTGCAGGTATTAAAGCTGCTCAAAGGAGCATGACAATATTAGAATATATCAATGATTTAGAAGTTAAAATCATTACTCTTCCAAATGGAAAAGACCCTGATGAGTACATTAAAGAAAAAGGAAAAGAAGATTTTTTAAAATTAGCTGGTGAAGCTTATAATATAATAGATTTTCAAATTTCATTAGAAAAAAAGAATAAAAATTTTGCAAATAAGGAACATATAGTAAAATATATAGAAAATGTGCTATCTATAATTAAAGATGTTTCACCTGTTGTAAAAGATATTTATATAAAGAGGCTTTCTGAAGAAACAAAAATAAGTGAACTATCAATTAGAGAGAGCTTTTTAAAAAAAGAACAAAATAAAGAAAGATTATACAATAAAACGACCAATTCTCATGGTATGGATATTTACCAAAATAACAATGACCACAAAATGAATTTTAAGGAACGAGTACTTTTAAAAATTTTAATAAAGAACAATAAAATTCGAAATAATTTTGTAGATCATATAAAAGAAGATGATTTTTTTATTAATAATCATAGAGTAATATATAGGTTTATTTATGAAAAAAAAGATGAAGAAAATATGCAAAAAGCATTAGAATTTGAATGTACAAAGAATAATACTTTAAGCGAATATTTAAGTATTATGAGTTCAGATTATAATTATGATGTTAATAATATAGATTTTTTTATAAATAGTATTGTATCAGAACTTAGGAAATGTAAACTGGAGGATTTAATGAAAAAAGCAATGGAAGATATTAATTTACTAGAGTCAGAAGGCAAAATAGAAGAAATATATGCTTTACTCAAAAAAGTGCAAAAAATTAAAATTCAAATCAAAGATTTAGAAATAGATGAAAGTGGTGATTCAATTGAAGGATAACGTTATGAAAATGAATTCAATTAAAAAGCTTATTGACAAGGGTAAAAGTACTGGGAGTCTCGCTGAAAAAGAAATACAAGATGAACTTGAAGAAATAGATATTACTCCTGATCAATATGAAAAAATTCTTCAAACTATAGAGTCATTAGGCATTGATATTATTAGTTCAATAGAAGATTTTGACGTTAATGAAGATTTAAGCCTTTCTATTCCTGAAGGTGTAAGTATTGATGACCCTGTAAGGATGTATTTAAAAGAGATAGGAAAAGTCCCCCTTCTTTCATCTGAAGAAGAAATTGCTTTAGCTATTAGAATTGAGGAAGACGACCAAGCTGCGAAGAAAAAACTTGCTGAAGCAAACTTGAGATTAGTTGTATCCATTGCAAAGAGATATGTGGGAAGAGGCATGCAATTCTTGGATTTAATACAGGAAGGAAATTTAGGACTTATAAAAGCGGTGGAAAAATTTGATCACAGGAAAGGATTTAAATTTAGTACATATGCTACTTGGTGGATAAGGCAAGCAATTACTAGAGCAATTGCAGATCAAGCAAGGACCATCAGGATACCAGTGCATATGGTTGAAACTATAAATAAATTAACTAGAATAAAAAGACAATTAGTTCAAGAATTTGGCAGAGAACCAGTTGCAGATGAAGTGGCAGTTTTTATGGAAATGCCTGTTGATAGGGTCAGAGAAATCATGAAAATAGCTCAAGAACCAGTTTCACTTGAAACACCAATTGGAGAAGAAGAGGATAGCCATCTTGGAGACTTTATACCTGATGACGAAGTATTAGCTCCAGCAGAAGCCGCAGCATTTACAATGCTCAAAGAACAATTAATAAACGTTCTTGATACATTAACACCTAGGGAAGAAAAAGTTTTAAGGCTTAGATTTGGCCTTGATGATGGAAGAGCAAGAACTTTAGAGGAAGTTGGAAAAGAATTCAATGTAACTAGAGAGAGAATAAGGCAAATTGAAGCTAAAGCCCTTAGAAAATTAAGACATCCGAGCAGAAGTAAAAAGCTTAAGGATTATTTAGATTAGTTTAAATAAAAAAATCTATCCATTAGGATGGATTTTTTTGTATAGTGTTAGAAATTTTATAATATGGTGATTGATATGGAATTGAGTAAAAGGCTTTATGGCATCATAAAAATGGTAAATAAAAAATCGCAAATAGGAATTGATATAGGATCTGATCATGGTTATATACCTATATATCTTGTGAAAAACAATATTTCTAAAAAATTTATAGCATCAGATTTAAAATATGGACCTTTAGAAAAAGCTAAAATGAACATTGAAAACGAAGGTCTTGCAAATAAGATTGAATTAAGACAAGGAAGCGGATTTAAAGTTATTAATAAAAATGAAGTGAATTTTGCAATTTTATGTGGTATGGGAGGATATTTAATAAGAGATCTGCTTGAAGAATCTTATGATATTGTTTCTAGCATGGAGTATTTAATTTTGCAACCAATGCAAAATATTGAAGTTTTAAGGACATATTTATATGAAAGAGGATATGAAATTTTAAATGAATCCATTGTTTGGGACGAATTTTATTATCAAATAATTAAAGTTAAAGCTTCAAACTTAAAATATTCAAAAAAATATAAGGATAAATATTTTTATTTTGGTGAAAAACTTTTAGAGAATAAAGATATATTTGTATCTTATGCTATAGACAAAAAAATAGAAGATACACACAAAATATTAAACATATTAAAACAAAAACAAAATAGCAAAGCTGTATTAAAAAGAAAATTAGAATTGGAAGCTACATTGAAAAAATTTGAGGAGATGCAAAATGAGTATAACAATGAGTGAATTTAATCAATTGGTTGAAAATATGGTTCCAAGTTTCTTAAAGGAGAATTATGACAATATTGGGCATTTAATAGGAAACAGTGAAGATGAAGTAAAAGGTGTTTTGGCTTGTCTTGACTGTTCTTTAGCTGCCATTGATAAATGTATTGAACTAAATTATAATTTGATTTTAACACATCATCCTCTTATCTTTATTAAACCAGATTCAATAACTAACTCATCTATTCAAGGAAAAAAAATAATTAAATTAATTAAAAATAACATTAACCATTATGCAATGCATACAAACTTAGATTCCGTAAGTTTTGGTCTAAATAAAATTCTTGTAAAATTATTAGATTTTTCTAGTGAGGAAATAATAGAAAAAGGTAATTGCGATAATTCAGGAATAGGCAGAATGGTTTCTCTAAACCAAGGCATAAAATTAAGAGATTTACTGCAAAGAGTGAACTTAATAGGAAAAAATTCTATTAAATATACTGGTGATTTAGAAAAGGTTATTCATAAGATAGCAATAATCAATGGAGCAGGAGGAGATTTTATAATAAAATCAATTAAATTAGGTGCTGACTGTATTATAACTGGTGATACAACTTATCATTATGTTAAAGATGCATTTGAAGCGGGAATTGCTATTATTGATATGGGGCATTATGAATCTGAGAATTTGCCATTTAAAGAATTTATTGAGTATTTTAAAATAGAATTAAATAATAGGAAAATTAATTTAAATTTTTATTTTCATGAAGATGGGCCATTATATAATTTTTATATTGAATAATTTATATAAATATGATATTATAACTTAGCGAGTAAGTCAGACAATCGCTGCTGAATATTCAGGAGAGGAAAGTCCGAGCTCCATAGGGCAGGGTGCTGGATAACGTCCAGTGAAGGTGACTTTAAGGAAAGTGCAACAGAAATAAACCGCCTTGATAAAGGTAAGGATGGAAAGGCGAGGTAAGAGCTCACCAGCACATTGGCGACTTTGTGGCTATGTAAACCCCACTTGGAGCAAGACCAAATAGAAAGGCATAAAGGAGTTGCCCGCTTCGCCTTCGGGTAGTGTCGCTTGAACTTATTGGTAACAATAGGTCTAGATAGATGATTGTCAAATACAGAACTCGGCTTATAGACTTAGTCGTAAAAAATATAAACATAAATAATGAGGGACTATTTAGAATTAGTAAAAAATTAATTCTAAATAGCCCTTTTTAGTTTAAAAAAACATAAACACCTTGTTTTAGTGTTTATGTTTTATCTGCTGCAAGTGCTTCAAAACTGTCATTTGCAATTTTATTATAATTTTCTATATATATTTTATACCAAAGCATAAAAACAAGTACTGTCCAGATTTTTCTTGAATAATCTCCCTTTCCTTCTTTATGCATATCCAAAAGCTTTAAAACTTCTGATTTAACGATGTATCTATCTGTTCCAGATTCTTTTATTATATTTTTAGCCCAATCGTACATTTCGTCTTTAAGCCAAACTCTGATAGGTACAGGATATCCAAGCTTTTTCCTTTCTACAGCATCTTGATGTATAACATCTTTAAAAGCTTCTCTTAAAAGAATTTTGGTGTTTTTAGAGTTAACTTTATCGCTTTCAGTAAGCTTTGAAGCTACTTTAAACACTTCAATATCAAGAAATGGTACCCTTAATTCTAAACTCTGAGCCATAGTCATTCTATCTGATTTAACTAGTATATCTCCTTTTAACCATGTTTGCATATCAATATATTGCATTTTAATTAATTGATTTTCATTTTTTACATGTTTGTATAAATCAGCTAATGTTCTATAGTATGGGTAGTTTTTATCATAAGACTTTAATATCTTTGATTTTTCTTCTTCATTAAATATAAATGCATTTCCCACATATCTTCTTTCTAAAGGTACACAACCTCTTTTTATGAAGCTTTTTCCTTTTACGCCATCAGGTAGTATACTAGCAGCTGAGGATAGAGCGTTTTTTACAGGTCCAGGAATGTTATTGAAAACTTTAAGAGGTATTACTTCACCGTAAATATTATAACCTCCAAAAATTTCATCGGAACCTTCTCCAGAAAGTACTGCTTTATAGTTTTTTGCACATTCCCTTGAGATAAAATATATTGGTATTGCAGAAGGGTCTGCTACAGGTCCATCTAAATGCCATATTATTTTTGGAAGCTCATTCATATAATCTTTGGCAGAAATATTAAGCTGAACGTTATCTATACCTAGTCTATTTGCAGTTTCTTTTGCTTCAGACATTTCAGAATAGCCATCTACTTCAAAGCCAACTGTATAACTTTTGATCTTTGGATCTATCTTTGATGCAAGGTAAGCTACAATAGTTGAATCAATTCCACCTGATAAAAATGTTGCAAGTGGAACATCACTTCTCATATGCACTTCTACAGAGTTTTCAAGAACTTTTCTTATTTCCTTGATTCTCTCATCCTTTGGCATTGGAGTGGGATTAAATTTTAAATCAAAATATTCTTTTATTATAGGTTTCTCTTTAAAGTTTTTTATTAAAATATTTCCTGCAGGTAAAACTTTTATATGCTTTAAAATGGTATTTGGCTCAGGGACAAATTGAAAAGTTAGATAATTTTGGAGGGAAGTTTCATCTATTTCGTTCCTATATGTTGTTTCATGATACATAAAAGCTTTAGATTCAGATGAAAAATAAAAACCATCCTGATGATCGATGTAGTAAAATGGCTTTATTCCAAATGGATCACGGCAAGCTATAAGCCTTGTGTTATCTCTGTCCCAAATGAGAATAGAGAACATTCCTCTTAAATGGTTTACAAAATTTTCACCATATTTGTCGTACAATGAGAGTATTATTTCTATTTCAGCACGAGTCTTAAATTCATATCCATCTTTTTTTAATTCTTCTTGTAATTCTATGTAATTGTATATTTCACCATTAAATATACCAACCAATTTGCCACCATTCCAAGTGAAAGGCTGTGTTCCATTTACTAAGTCAATGAATGAAAGTCTTCTGAATGCAAATGCAAGGTTTTCAGCAACAAAAACACCAGATGAATCAGGTCCTCGGTGTTTTATAACATCAGCCATAATTTCCAATTTTTCGGTATCGTAATCATTAATTGCTTTATTTTTAAAAAAACCAACAAATCCACACAAATTAAATTCCTGCTACTTAAAATATGAACAAATATATTCATATCAAGAAAATTCCTTCTTCAACGTATCTGTCCTCGAATTAATATCTTAAGATATTTTTTCTAATGACATTTGGTTTGATACTCTAAAGGCGTAAATTCCCCTAAAGCCTAGGGTACATGTATACAATAGCTTTATTTTGCTATTTTGTATACTTTTGCATTTGCAAGGTTTATAATGGCATTTAAATCTATATCTATTTCATGACCACATTCGGGACATTTATATATTCTATCTTTTAGTTTGAGATTTTTATTTAAGCATCCACATTTTGAACATAGCTTTGATGATGGATAAAACCTATCGCTATTCTAAGCTCTATTTTATGAATTTTGCACTTATATGTTAATCTATTTCTAAATTCATAAAACTTCTGTCCTTGGATTGCTTTTGATAAATGCCTATTTTTCATCATTCCCTTAACATTTAAGTCTTCAATTGTTATATAAGATGGCTTGGTTTTCACTATCTCGTTTATAACTTGATTTACATGATTTTCTCTAATGTTGTTAAGCTTTTGATGTGTCACTTGCACTTTTTTTACTTGCTTTTGAATATTTTGTTTAGTAGCTTCTCCTTTCTCAATCTTA
>JAVBPD010000132.1:0-19991 GCA_031549885.1 Clostridiaceae bacterium | reverse complement strand
CATAACCTTCAGCATATGCCTTGCATAATTATAAAATATGATATAATTTTTAATATAAGGTTAGAAAGCGGTGGAAAAATGTGGAATTTTAATTTTTTTGGCATTGAACTATACTATGTCTTTTATTACTTTATTATTTTTAGCTTTTTAGGAGTTATTATTGAAATGATTTTTTGTTTATCAAAAGAAGGCATAATTGAATCAAGACAAGGGCTTTTGTATTTACCTTTAAGTCCAGTATATGGAATTGGTGGAACAGTAATTATGCTCATATTACATGCGCATATGGGAAATCCTATAATTTTATTTTTATATTCAATATTTGCTGGAAGTGCTGTTGAATTTGTTTCAAGTTTTGTAATGGAAAAGCTTTTTAATGCAAGATTTTGGGATTATAGCGACAGGCCTTTAAATATACAAGGTAGAATTTGTCTACAGTATTCAATTTATTGGGGCTTTTTAGGGTTATTGCTTATGTATATAATAGTTCCTTATATATATGTAAAACTAATTAATGCGTTTTCAAAGCAAACTGGGGAAATCATTGCAAATTCACTTCTTCCAATAGTTATAATAGCAATTATAATTACTCTAATGGCAATGAATAAATTAAAAAGAAAAGTTAATTATTTATCTGCGAAAAATAAAGGATTAAACAAAGAATTTAAAAATAGCTTTTTAGATAAAGTAGTTGACTTAATTGCTCCAGAAAAGCTAATAATATGGACATTCCCCAATTTAAGTTTAGTTGTTCACGTTCAAAAATTTGAAGGCAAAAAAAGTCAAAAAGAAATTAAAATTGAAAATACCATAAAGAAGCTAGAAAAAAGTTTAGAAGTATATACAAATATATAATTTTTCATTTTTTTTATTTTATTTATATAAAATCATGAATTTTTTTTATCATCATGGAGACAATAAAAAATTGAAATAACTTACAAGGTAGGTAATTTATGAAGAAGCTTATTTTGATTTTAATCATAATAATAAATTTTTTAATTTTATCTTCATTTAAATCTGAAAAAGCTATGAGAATTGCTGAAAATACATATGCAGCAATATCCATGGATGCAGATTCAGGAAGGATAATTTATGAAAAAAACTCTCATAAACAAATTCCAATGGCTAGCACAACTAAAATCATGACTTCTATGATTGCATTAAACTATGGAGAATTAGATGAAAAGGTTACTATTTCTGCAAATGCAGCCAAAATTAATGGTTGTGAAATAGGATATAAAAAAGGTGAAGAAATAGCTCTTAGAGAGCTTTTGTATGGACTTATGCTTCAATCAGGAAACGATGCTGCTATTGCAATTGCAGAGCACATCGGAGGAAGTGTACAAGGCTTTGCTAAAATAATGAATGAATATGCAGCTACGTTAGGAGTAAATGGGGCAAGCTTTGAATCTCCTCACGGTTTAGACAGCCAGTATCACTTTTGTTCTGCATATGATTTAGCAATGATTACAAGAGAAGCTATGAAAAATAAAATATTTTGTGAAATAGTTTCTACTAAATCTATTACTAAAGATAAGAGCAATTTTACGAGAAACTATAATAATATTAATAAAATACTGTATATAATTCCTCAAGCCACAGGGGTTAAAACTGGATATACAGGAAATGCTGGAAAATGCTTAGTTTCATCTTTTGATATAGGAAATAAAAAATTAATTGTAGTTACCTTAAATTCATCAAGTTCTGAAAAAAGATGGCGTGATACCATTGACATATACAACTATAGCAAGAAAAAATTAGATATTAAATAAATAAAAAAGCCACCGAAAAATCGGTGGTTTTTTTATTTTAATAGAACAATTTCCATGATTATTTAATAACATACAATATGTTATATTCTAAAGAGCATTTCGAATATTGATCAATTTTATGTGGAGGATACATGCAAATCAGAAAATGTATGGATTATGGCACAAATTATTGCCCTTGTGAGCTAGCTCAATGCAATCAATGTATTATTTGTGATGAACTTAGGGAAATTGAAGATAAATGCAATTGTAGCTGTAAAAACTCAAAGGGTTTTTGTGTATATACAGAATTCTTATTCAACAATAAAAAGGCCCAAAATGATAGAAAAGTTTATTCTTGCAATGTATATGAAAAAAAAGAGCTAGAAAAAAACTTATTTACCATTGAGGTTATACTGCCTAGAGAATTGTATATTCAAATAAATATGCCATCTAGCTTTATTTTTATAAAGCCTACTGGGCTTAATGATAATTTTTACACACCGATAAGCATATACAAAAAAAATGAAGAAAGAAATTCTGTTATTTTAATAATTGAAAATAAAGGAGCAAAGACAAATAGTATTTTTGATTCAAAAGATAATTTTATTGATGTTAAAGGGCCATATTGGAATGGTATTCATGGGATAAGTAATTTAAAAAATTGCAAAGACAAAGCTGCGCTTATCATTGCAAGAGGAGCAGGAGCAGCGCCAATTTTATCAATTATTAAGGATTTAAATGAAAGGCATAACAAAATAATCTGTTTAATTGACATGGAATGCTTTGAAAAAAACTTTATTGAAGATGATTTAAAAAAATTAAACTGCTTAGTTTATGACATTAAAACAATTCACGATGGTAAAATATCTGCTTGCTTTATGAATTTTGTTAAAGATATTATAAAAAAAGAAAAAATATCCTTAATTAGTATTTTAAGTTCAGATTTTATAATTAAAACTGTCATGGAAGAGCTATCAGAGTTTAATGATTTATTAAATTATTGCTGTTCTAACAATGCAAAGATGTGCTGCGGCGAAGGCGTATGTGGAAGTTGCAGTGTAAGATATAAAGGAAACAGAATAAGAAAATTATGCAAAGAACAAATGGACCCTAAAGAACTTTTTGTAGATAGAAGATTTATTTAATTAAGGAGAAGATTTATATGAAAGTTATAATAATTGGAGCAGGATGGGCAGGTTGCGCTGCTGCTATTGAAGCAAAAAAATTTGTAGATGAAGTAATATTATTAGAAAAAACTGACCTTGTTTTAGGTGTTGGAAATGTTGGTGGCATAATGAGAAATAACGGAAGGTATACAGCAGCAGAAGAACTAATTGCTATGGGCTCTGGGGAATTAATAAAAATATGCGATGAAAATTCAGTTCATAAAAATGTAAATTTTCCAGGTCATGAAGGTGCAACTTTATACAATGTGTGTACAATTGAAGGGGCTGTTAGGAGATATTTAAAAAATTCCGGAATTGATCTTAGGATGACATCTAGGGCTTTAGATGTCATAGTAAAAGATAGAAAAATAGAGAAAATAATCCTTTCAAATGGTGAGGAAATTGAAGGTGATGTTTTTATTGAAGCAACAGGCTCTACAGGTCCCATGGGTAATTGTTTAAAATACGGCAATGGTTGTGCAATGTGTGTTTTAAGATGCCCAACATTTGGTGGCAGAGTTTCAATTAGTGAAAAAGCTGGTGGACATGATTTTTCAGGCGAAAGAGAAAACGGAAATATTGGTGCATTTAGTGGATCTTGTAAATTAGATAAAGGCACTCTTGATAGAAAAATTGTTGAAGATGTTGAAAGAGATGGGGTTAAAATCATAAAGATTCCTAAGGATGAAGTTGATTTAAATAAGCTTAAAAATAAAGTATGCCAGCAATATGCACTAAAAGATTTTGCAGAAAACTTAGTCCTCCTTGACACTGGCCACATAAAACTTATGAGCAGCTACTACCCACTTGAAAAATTAAGGAAAATTGATGGATTTCAAAATGCAAAATTTATCGATCCTTATTCAGGTGGCATAGGAAATTCAGTTAGATATGTTTCTGTGGCAAAAAGAGATGATTACATGAAAGCTATTGGAGTTGAGAATTTATTTGTGGCTGGAGAGAAAAGTGGCCTGATAGTAGGGCACACAGAAGCGATGTTGAACAAACTGCAATAAATTTAAAAGAAATACATATGCTTGAGAAACAAAGGATTATCAATGCTTTGCCCGTAAATAATAATAATGATAAGATCAAGAAATTGAGGTATGAATTAGGACTTTCTCAGAGAGAATTTGCTATAAAATTAAATATGAATATTAACACAATAAATAGTTATGAACATAGCCTCTGTAATCCATCAGTAAAAGCATTACTTAAAATATGCAAAACATTTAATCTTGATGATGATTATTTTATATTTAATAAATCAGATCCAGAAAATAAGAAAACTATTGGTGAAAAAATAATTGATTTAAGAATCTCAAAAGGATTATATATAAATGAATTAGCTAAATTAATGAATATTGGTGAAAATACTTTAAGATATTATGAAGGTAATAGTATAAAACCAAGCCTAGAAAGACTTGAGAAACTGTGTGAAATTTTTGATTTACCTGAAAATAATTGTTTTAGTGAAGATATGAACAGATATAAAAGACTTAATAAACTTAATAATGATAATGTTGGCAAAAAAATTAGGGAGTTAAGGATTGAAAAAGGATTATATTTAAGAGATTTAGCTCAATTACTTAATGTATCTAATACAAAATTAAGAGTAATAGAAGTTGGTAAAATAAAAATAAAAGAAAACATGCTAATGAAAATTCTTGAGATTTTTAATCTCCCCCTTGATTATTTTGATTAAAAGGTGTACAAAATAATATTGTTGAACAAAAATTAAGGTACATATTTTCAATACCTACCTGAAAAGAGTCTTAGAAATACAAAATTTCTGAGACTCTTTTTTTTATGATTTGAATAGCCAACTAAAAAATCCTTTTTCTTTACTAAAGTTTCACTTTTTGAAAATGACTGTGGCTTGACTTTTCATCTACATATTTTTCTAATTCTTCGATATTTTTCAAGAAAGATATTTTTTAATAGTTTCTCCATATTTATTGAAAAACTCTTCCTTTTTTGGTGTTATTGTCAAATCATTTTCATTTGTCGACCTCACTTTAATATTAGACCCTGATAGATCACTCTCTCATGTACTGAAAGATAAGTAAACTTTTCTGTTACAGATAACCCTATATCATTTATATCATTATACTTTGGAATGTTAGATATGTTATTCTGTGCTTATGCTACCGGGTGGCATTATTTGTATGAGAGAACCTTCATAATTTAATGTAGTTTCATTGCTCATTTGTATATTACTATTATCACCCCAACTCCATAAGGAACCATCTTTATTAACTCCCAATGAATGATTATAACCAGTATTTACAGTTAAAAATGATTTGTTTATAAGTGTTGGTGTATTGTAATCAGTATACCCTACTTTATTTTCAAATAATTGTCTACCTAAATTACGCCCAAATCCCCACAAAGTACCATCATTCTTAATTACAAAAACAGTATTTGTTGATGGAGAAACTAATTTAACATTATCTAATATTTTTGTGGGTTTTGACACTACAGTTGTAGATATATTACCTTGACCTAATTTACCAAGCCCATCATCCGCGCCCCATGACCATAAAGATCCATCTTTTTTTATAGCAAAACTGATCCTATCGCTTGCCGCAACTGATATAACATCGTCCATAATTTTTATTAGAATAGAAGAGTTTGTTGTTGTACCGTCACCTAAACATCCACCACTATTATTCCCACAAGCCCAAAGGGTATTATCTGTCTTTACAATTAGTACATAATTATATCCAGCAGCAACAGATTGAATATTATCCATAATTTTAATTGGAGTGTAACTTATTTTTGTAGTACCATTTGCTAATTGACCAGCACCATTACTTCCCCAAGCCCATAAAGTTTTATCACTTTTTATGGCATAAGTAGAAGTACTTCCAGCTGCAACAAATACCACATTATCCAAAATTTTCACAGGAGTATGTATACCACCCCAATAACCATCCCAAAAAACATCTTCTCCTACACCTACTTGGCGATCTGAGCTATATCCCCATCCCCAAAGAGTCCCGTCTGTTTTTATTGCAAAACTGGTGTCTCTTGAGGAATATACTGTTGCCACTTGACTCATTACCTTTACAGGAGTTTTTTTATCAACATTTGTCCCATCTCCTAATTTACCTTGCCAATTGCTACCCCAAGCCCATAAAGTCTCATCTTTTTTTACCACTAAACTATAACTATTTCCTGCAGCTATCTTTTGATGAACATTACCTATAAACTTAGATGAAGTAGTTGTAATCAGTTGATTTGATTGATCTGTAGTAGAATTAGATGTAGTCTGTTTATCTGATTGATCTGTGGTAGAGGTATTAACCCCAGTCTGTTTGTCTAATTTATCTACAGTAGAGGAATCAGATGTAGTCTGTTTGCCTGATTCATCTACGATAGAAGTATTAGACCCAGTTTGTTGATCTAATTCATCTGTGGTAGAGGTATTAGACTCAATTTGTTTATCTGATTGATCTGTAGTAGAAGAATTAACCCCAGTCTGTTGATCTTGCCCCTTAAAAAATATAATAGAAATAACTCCAATCATAAAAAAGCTAACTATAACTACAATAACTGCAAAAATTGTTTTTATTTTATTTGTCAATTTTAGATATGCAATTGCTGCTAATATAAGCGATAAAATTCCTACTAAACTTGCAATATATTCATTTGTACTCATTTTTCATCACCATCTATTATTTATATTTTAGTCACTTGAATATATTAAATTGAACAACTTAAATTGGTTTTATACAATAATTCCATTGCGGTAGAATACCAAGTGTATTAATATTGAGATTTGCCATATCTCCATCACAAATCTTTTTACCAGTCTCATATTTGTTTATATCAAGGATGCATTTTATCGAAAGACTCTTTTTAGTTGTAGTAGATGAAATTAAATTAATGACAACCTCATGTGATATTAATGGTTGTCCTCTCCAGTTTTTACTGATGTATGAAAACATACTATCTTCAATTTTGTTCCATTTACTAGTTCCAGGTGGATAATGTGATACATGTATCTCTAGATTCAATTCATTCGATAATTTCTGTAATTCATATTTCCATAATCTACTTCTGCTTGAATTGCTTCCACCACCATCGCAAGTGATCATGAGTCTTTTTGCTTCTTTATATTGCGTTTTACCCATTTGTTTCCACCATCTACGAATACTTTCTACTGCAAATTCAGCTGTATCTTTGTCTGTTCCTACATTTACCATGCCTTTATTTTGAAATACATCGTATACTCCATATGGGTTTATTTTTCCTAGTTTTTTGTCTTCAAAATCATGTACATTTACTTTTGGTGCTTTGCCTTTTAGGTGATATTCTTTTCCATTGTTCTTAAAGTTACCTATTAATTCCTTTTTCTTTGTATCTACTGATATTACAGGTTCGCAATGAGAAATGAATTCTTTTGCAGTTCTATTTATAAACTCAAATTGTTCATTTCTATTTGCATGCTGTGAGTTTCCTTCAAGTGCTTTTTGATTCCCCTGTAGGCTATAACCCATTTTTATCATCATTTTATATATTTTTGTATGGCTAACTGTGTGTCCCATTTCATTTAATGCTTCTTCTATATTATGAAGGCTTTTACATGTCCATTTTAATGGATTACATGGGTCACCACATGTAGAATCATCTAATATTTTCTCTAAATCTCTACTTAATGTCGCATCAATTTCTTCCAATGCTTTTCTTCCTCCACCTTTTTTTCTTATCTGGTTAGGTTTAATTTCATTGGCTTTTAATTGTTTTAACCCTGATGTTATCGTTGTTCTACTTATGTTCATTATTCTGCTTACAATTGATATAGCACCATAATTATTCAATGATTTCACTTCACTTATGGCGTACATTTTTTTCTGTTGTTCATTTTGAAGATAGGGTCTCATTATTTCATATCGTTCTGTTAGTTTTTGTATTTCTTCTTGCGATATCATTGGGTTTTCCTCCTGCATGTAAACTCTATCTCATCCCATTATATCATATTATTTTGTTAATTTCTATAACTTGTTCAATTTATTTATTTCAAGTGACTTAGTAAGTTTATTATTTTTTAAAAAAATCTTTTAAACTCAATTAATTATAGAAGACAATCCACATGTTCTATTGTCAAATTTATCATTTGCTTCATCACTTTACATGTCCCAAATCTATCAATAAGCAATTGAACAGTTTGGCAATGACGAATTTAATTTATCTTTATTCTCCTGAGATAGATATCCTCCAATATATAATTGTTCTAAATTTACCAATCCTAATAATGGGTCTAAGTTTGTTTGATTATTTATATTGTTACCACTAATATTAAGCATTTTTAACGAAGTTATATTTTCTAGTGGTGAAAAATCAGTAATGTAATTATCAGTTAAACCAAGTTCACGTATGTTACGCAAATATGTTAATGGACTTAGGTCTGATATGTTATTACTTTCAAGTGAAACAGATTCTAAATTAACCATATTATTTAATGCATTAATATTTGTGATATTACATCCTTTGAGAAACAAGTGTTTAATATTAACTAAACCTTTTAATGTATCAATATCACGAATATCATTTTCAGATAAATCAAGATATTCAAGGTTTGTTAATTTTACAAGCGCACTAATATCAGTTATTTTATTTGAGTGCAAACTGAGTCTGGTTAATTTTTGTAAAGATGTTAGCGGCGTTAAGTCATAAATTTCGTTGCTCATTAAGTATACTGTTTTTAGATCCTTTAACTTTGAAATGGGCGAAATATCATTCAGGTTATTTATGCCTTTACCTCGAATATCAAGAGTAGTAGCATCATATCTAATCTCCATATTACCAAGCACTATCACATCTGAGACATTGATCTTACAATTATCAGAAAGTTTACCATCTTGAGTTTTAACAACTATTGTTACTATTCCTGGTTTTTTTGCTGATACATGTCCATTATTATCTACTTCAACTATAGATGAATCACTAGAAGTCCAAATCAACTCATTTTGTCTATTAGGAGGAGTTGTTTCAACAATTAAGTCAATTGTATCCCAAACACCAATATTGGCACTTTTTAAATTTAGAAAAACCTTTTCTATTTTTTCTGAGGTGGAGGAAGTAATTATTGTCTGTTGATCTGTTCGAATTATAGTAGAATTAGATGTAGTTTGTTGATCTATTGCAGAGGTATTAGATGCAGTCTGTTGACCTGATAAATTTGATTGTATAAATATAATAGTAAAAATTACAATCATTAAAACACAAACTCCAAGTACAATATTTGCAAAAATTGCTTTTATTTTGTCCGTCCATTTTAAATATGTAACAATACTTGCTACAAGTGCAAGAATTGTTGCTAGAGCTATAATATATCCATCTAAACTCATTTTTTCATCACCATCTATTATTTATATTTTATTTCAAATAAAATGAAAAGATTGTTGATTCTTTTTCTGAAAAATCTTTTAAACTCAATTAATAGAACATATGCAAGAAGCTATATTATAATATTAAAAAATAAGGTTAGCTTACTACCATAATTAATTACTTGCCTTGCTATCAAGTTGCACATTCACTACCTCTAGTCATTTTACAGCCCATGGTTTCAGTTGTATGGATTATTAGCTGATATTTTGTACTTATCGCATAAATAGAAAACCATATTTTTATATTTACTAATAGCATCATTATGTTCGTATTCATTTATACATTTGCATATGGGAATTATGTAATTATTAAGTATATTGCCAGCAATAATATTATTATTTTCATCCTTAAGTAAATTTTTAGATATTAAAGGCCCAATAGTATCATATTGATTTAGTAATTCTTTATAAATTTCATTTGTTTTTAAAATATTATCACGAAAATTTCTTAAGGTTTCTAGATATATACAGTTATCTGGAAAATTTAGTATATTACATAATGCAGTCGTTATATAACAAATTGTGTCTTTTTTTTCAAAATATCTACAAAACATGGCCTGTAATCGTCCTTCTGACTCTAATTTCTTATGATCTAATACATTCCAAAAAAAAATATGTCTAGGGTTCTCATTACTTTCAGCATCACAGTATGTATATGTACTACGCCATATCAAATGAACACAATTAAGACAATTAGGCGCAAAGTCTTCTATTTTCACTCCTATTCACCTCAAACTCTTTATTTGTTAATAGTTTCAACTGTTAATTAGAAAACATATATGATTTTCTAATTAAATACTAGTTGCGAGAAAACTTTTTTCTAAGATATATTAATTCTTTGTGTCATCAGTTTTTGCAAAACGCAATCCCAACATTTAACTATATATGAATCAAAACTGTTCTCATTTCCATATGCATCTTTACCATTCTAATAGTAATCACTAGTTAATACATAAGTGTCTTTGTCTTTGCCTCAAACTCTCATACCTACATCTCCTTCTAAGTAAATTTTAGAATATTTTCCATTAATTATATCTGTTTTTTGTAGAAAGTCAATAAAAAATAGTTTAAAATTATACTAATTATGACACTATCATACATACTAAAGTATAGAAAACTATCTAAATTAAACTAGAAAGGAGGATTAAAAAACTACCCTCATATGGGTAAGTTTAACTTTTATGAAAATTAAACTATGTATTTTTTTACTCTATTTATTAATAGTACTCAGTGTTGCTTCTTGTTCAAATCCGCTAAATAATGCTATCATTCGTATCGATCAAAAAAACCATACTACCACTGAACATTTAGATACAATAACTGGTAAAATTGAAAATCAAGATATGCTTAAATCATTAAAATACGTAATAAAAACTGAAACAGATGAAAATAGCATATCTTCTGAGGGTATTATTGAAGTAAAAGATAGTTCTTGGAGCATTCCTGATATTCGCCTTAAACCAGGTGAAAATGAAGTTACTATAACTGCGGAAAGTAAAACAAGTGAACAAACCTCAAAATCAATTAAAATCAATTATGATTCAGGTTATGTTTATAAATTCGAACCTCAAGAAATTGTTAAATCAGAAGATGGTTACTTATATATTGATAATGTTTTAATCATTATATTTAAACAGAATGTTACTGAAGAACGGATAAAAGAAATAATAAAAAATGAAAAGGGTCAAATAGTTGGACAATTAAACATAAGTAAAACTTATGAAGTAAAATTTAAAGTAAATGGAGAAAAAGAATTGATTGACATGTTGAAAAAATTTGAACGTATGTCAGAAATAGTAAATGTATCTTTTGATAATATATATCTAAACATATTTGATTCAACAGTAAATAATGATAGAAAAAAGCCAAATGACCCATGGAAAGGACCTGATGGGAATAAACCTTCAGATTGGGAATACCCAAATGTAATAGCAGGCACAAATTGGGGAATAAAAGCTATAGAAGCAGATTGGGCATGGAATAAAAGTAATTATTTTGATAATATAATTATTGGAATTGTTGATGCTCCTTTTGATTTAACTCACGAAGACTTAAAAGATATAAATTGTTCTATTATAAGCGATTCTAATTTTATAGAAAAAGAAGATCATGGAACTCATGTTTTAGGAATCATTGGTGCTAAACAAGATAATGGTAAAGGTATAACAGGCATTGTAAAAAACAAACATATATTTGCATATGCACTTTCTCTTACAGAAGAAGAGACAGAAGAGACAGATAAAAATGGAAATAAAATTAAAGCTGAATATATAAGCAAACCGATGATTTTAGATGGTTTTTTGAAAAATGTACTGGCTGGAGCTCAGATCATTAATTTTAGTTCAGGTGATGGTGGTACTATAAAAACTGGGGAATATAAATTGGAAAGCAAAGTCAAAGAGAAAGACAAATTGGATTTTGCTTATACAATGGCATTATTGCTATATAAAGAATACGATTTTTTAGTTGTACAATCAGCTGGCAATGGAAATGCAGATGACGAACCTGTGCTAGCAAGTGAAAATGGTTTATTTACAGCAATATCGTTAGATCTACAATTAAAATATGATAATGTTTTTTTAACAGCAATATCATTAAATCAACAATTAGAATATGATTATGATTATGATTTTAATATTACACCACAAGATCTAATTGACAGAATAATTGTCGTGGGTGCTGTTGATAATAAATTTGACTCTGATAAAGGATATGAAATGACTAAATTTTCAAATTATGGAGATAGAGTAGACATTGTTGCACCTGGTAAGAATATTTTGAGCACTATTAATGATAACAAATATGGATCATATGGAGGTACATCAATGGCAGCACCTTATGTTACAGGAATAGCAGCTTTAGTTTGGCAAACAGATGGTTCATTAAATGGATCTCAGATAAAAAACTTAATATGTGCTGAAGAAAATACTACTAAAGCTTATAGAGATGACCCTATAGATACTAAAAAATATAGAATGTTAAATGCAAGACTTTCAGTTCAAGCTGCTATTGATTCATTTGAAAGAAAGACAACAAAATGGAGAAATTATAAAGAAGTAAAAAATACAGCAAAAGAAGATAAAAAAAATTTATATTATGAATACTTAAACAAAGTATTAGTTCCAAAAATAGGATTGAGTGATGTAGGAGAATTCAATTATATTAACCCTAACTCTGGTGGAGTAGTTACATTTGACTCTGATGATTTTCCAAGGGAAGGTATATTAAGTGTTTATATTGATGATATGGATAATGATTCTATTTCTGAAATGATAGTTTTTTCAATAACACATGAGTCTGAAAAACTTTTAAAAAGTGACGCTTTTATTAGTGTAGATTTATATTCAATAGTTGAAAATGAAGTTATCCTTCTTGATAGTAATAAACACGCAACTGGGTTCAATAGATCAGTAGTCCAATCCTTTCTCAATATTTTTGTTAAGGATAATGAAGGAAAGAAATGTATATGTTTAGAAAGTAGTGGAACATGGAATGGAAGTAGATATAATTTTAATATAATTGAAGTTAAAAATAAACACTTAAATTATTTTAACTATGGTTGGGTACCAAGATCTACCCCTTATTTTTATGATAATGGAGATAATATTTTTATAACATATACTGACGAGAAAGCTGTTTATGGTGATTATAATAGTTGGGAAGAAATACTTATAGATAGATTGAAACCTTTTGGGTTTGAATCAGCTTGGTTAAAAGAAGATTCTTTTTATGATAAACTTATAGATTCTCTAGGAAAAATGTCAGAAAGAGAAATTAACACTATAGACTTGGCTTCTATTAATGTTAGTAGGCTTAACAAATCTACTATGCAAATAAAGGCCGAAACATATGAAACTGTTTATGATTTTTCAAATTTCAGAAGTTATATAAGTGCTAAAAAAGAAGAAAATTCATCTTCAATAAATACAACTGAAGTAAACAAAGAAAACTCACCATCAATAGATACAACTGAAGTAAATAAAGAAAATTCATTTTCAATAGATACAGAGGAAAATACTATTTTAAAATTTATTTCTAATTATGACTTTTTGAGTAGTGACAGAAGCTTCACAGAAAATGAAACTAGAGATGTCCTAATGGCACAGGCTATGGCATATACTCTATATTATACTGATAATCTTGAAAATCATCCTCCTGGAAAAGAATATCTTACAAATGCAGTAAAAAAAGACATATTCGAAAAAGAAGTATTTGATTATTTTGGCAAAAATATTGATCCAGAAAAATTGAATATCACAGATAGTTTTGTACGTTATACTGAAGGATATTATTACTGGTCAGGTAGTGGACAAGTCAGTGGATTTAAAATAATTGATTATAAAATCCAAAATTTAGATGATGAAAAGATTCAAATAGAATGTCAAGAAGAAGCTTATTCAGCACTATCATCATTTTCAGAAAATCATTTTACTGTTTATACGATAAAAAAGAATAGTAATAGCCCTTATGGTTACAATCTCATATCAGTTAATAGTCAAAAAATTGATTAAAATTCAGATATCAAGCCTCCATTGAGGGGCTTTTTTATTATAAATCCATTTTGAGATTGGAGGTAAATATTAGAATGTTAACATCACTTACATCAGAAGAACATGCCTTGATAAACAAAATTGTCTCTTATGATATTGCCAATTATGATATTATAACTGCTACAATTTTAACTGTCATGTATTCCAATGAATTTTTTAGACCTAAGGAAGATCTTATATACATCCTTTCACTTGTACCTAGCCTATCAAATATGGGTATTTTAAAAGAAAGAGTCTCTTTTTTGATAAATGAAGGATTATTAAAAACTTTATTAGTGCAGGATATTGAAATATGTACTATTATAGACGATTTGCCTTCAAAGTTAATAAATATATTTAATGATGAAAGTATTAAATTACAGTTTGAAAAGTCTAAAAAACGCATACCTTTCATTATAAATCATGGACGTTTAGCAAATGGAAAAGGATTTATTAATTATCTTAATTACATGTCTGGTGCCCAAAGGTCTATTGTATATCCAATCTTAGCAACTCATCCTTATACTTCAACCATTAGGATTATAAAGGAGAGAGCCAGCTATGGGATAAAAATCAGATTGTTATTTGCAAACGATGATGTGGCACAAGAACTTCTTGGTATTAGAAGTACCGCTTCACTATGGTACAATGAACTATCACAATATGAGAATGTTGAAATAAGAGTTTATTCAAACCCTTCATATGCAGCTTTACATCCTTGCCTTTTTGTAGATGACAGAATTCTGACATTAAATATATACGATCCAAAAACACAAAGAGCACACGATGGAAATATGATTGATCTTATTTGTGAACCTGGCATGAGTTTAAATGTAGTTGATTGGTATAGGGAAAAACTTGAACAAGCTTGGAATTCTTCAACAAAATATGGAGAAGCTAAGATAATTACATTTTTTAAAAAAAGATGGTTATGGTATAGTTTTGCTATTTTATCTTGTTGCATAACTTATATTATTATCAATAATTATAATAAAACAGCTCAAAATAGTATTTATGAATTGATAAGTAATTTCTTGATTGGTTTGATAGGATATTTTGCTGGTCTTTTATTAATTTATGTTAAAGAAAAAGTTCAAAAATTTATTCGTGCAGTAATAATTGTTATACGTAGTATTGCTAATATTACTAGGTTATAAAATTTACTAAAATATTATTTGTGAGTAAAACTTAAAAATAATATCTGCAACTGGATTCCTTCTCAATAATAGGTAAAACATAATTAAAAATTTCAAGCGAAAGCTTCATACTGCTTTCGCTTGGTTTATCATTTTTTTGAACATATTTTTTTTTATTTTTATATGTTCTATTTTTTTATCATAAATTCATTTTACTTGACAATCCCATATATAACTCTTTTTTGAATTCAATCTTGAGATAAATAATTAAAATTTTCATCTTTTAAATCATTAAAGTTATACTTACTACCATATTTTAATAAAATTTTACTACATTCACTTAACATATATCTTCTATCTTCTTCTATTTTACGAAAAATTTTAGTATTAATTTTTTCAAAATCTGCATTCCAATCACAATCATCCTTATTTTCAAGAAAGCCACCAGCTATAATGTTTACTAAATACTCTTTTAAATCATTATTAATCTCATTATCATGTAAAAAAATAGCTTTTATAAAATTACTTCTTCCAAACTCTTCAACGGTTTCAATTTCTTTTAAGTATGGATAATCTTCTAAAGTACTAGGTCTTCTTAAATCAATTAGTAACATATAACATATTGTATCACCATAATAACCATTTTTAATTATAAAAACTTCAAAGTTTTTTAATTTCAACTCTCTTTTTAAAATTGCTTGTAACAATATTATCCTCCCTCAAATTCTATTGTATAATTATTGTACTTAAAACTTAAATAGTAGCTAGACCCATTGCTCTGAATAAACTTATCCATGCTACTATATCATCAGCAGGAAAAAACATAGTCGAAGTTGCTAAAGAAACTATTCCAATTGCTACCAAAACATCTTCTTTATGTGAACTATCTATTTTTAATTTTTTATCTTTGATTTCTTTTTTTGCTTTTTCTAACTTTTTTTGTTCTTCTTGTCCTTTTTTGTACTCTTTACTATCTTTTAATTACAAATTTCCATTCACAGATAAATCCAAAATCAAAACCTAAATACTGATCTCCATCATTCCAAAGTCTAGTGCTTTTATGAATAAGTGCATAATCTTCATTGCCACCTTGATTATTAGGCTCACCCTTATCCCAATTTGAAAAAGAAAACTTTTCACCAGTAACCCATTGCCAATTTCCTTCACTTGATATGTCATTAGCACCAATCCAATAGTTAGAACGTTTATTTCCATTTATTAAATCATTAATAAAATTCTGCTCTGATTGGGAAGTAATTGTTACTAATGTTCCTCCAAGTCTTTCACAATATTGTTTTGCATCAATCCATGACATTTCTTGTTCATACACAAAATAAGAATGACCATTAAACTCAAATGCACTTTTAGGGATTCCTGTTGCCGAAATATTCTGTAAGTTATTAAAATTAATATTAGATACATTATCCCATTCACAGATAAAACCTTTGTTAGATGATGCTTTCCAAATACTTCCTTCATTATTAATATCATTCCATTTACCCAAAGAACCTCTTCCTGAATTTGAATTGTAAATCACTAAAAAATCTTCATTATACTCATTATTTGGTTCACCACTTGACCAATTTGAATAAACAAAATTTGAACCATCTACCCATTTCCATGTGCCCTCAACAAATTCATCACTTCCACCAAGCCAAAAAACCTTTCTATTTGAATTTTTAACAAGGCTTTCTATAAAAACCTGTTCGTTTTCAGATGTTATTATTGCTAAATGTCCCCCCAATTTTTCACAATATGCTTTTGCTTCATACCAGGTAAAATCCATATCAAAAAGCTTGTATGAATGACCATTAAATTGCAATGAATCAGAAGAAATATTACTACCAAAAACATTTACAGGAAAAAATACATTTAAAACCATTAAAACCAACATTACATACAATAATTTCCTTGTAATTTTCATTTAAAATCACTCCTAAACTTTTTATTCTTTACACATGTAAATCATATGTTTAACTTATCAATATTTTATTCAATAATTTTTTCTAAAATGTATTCATAAATTATATCAAATATTTTCTTAATACCAATCTGATGCGCATAAATAAGTAATTCTTTAAAATCAGGGTGTAAAAGGGGTTCACCACCAATAAATTGAATTGATTCCACCTAATTCTTTTATTTGCAAAAGTATGTCTTTCCAATTGTCAGTTGATAACTCATTTCTAATTATATGAGCAGAAGGATAACCAAAAGCACCATAACAATGCAAACAGGTACAATTACATCTTCCTGTTAATTCTAACCACACATAATTAATTTTTTCCTCAACATTACAGGCAATCTTAAATTCTGAGAATTCAGATGAATTTAATAGTTTTTTAGCACATAATTCAGTCAATAAATATGTTGAATCATCTAAAACATTATGTATCAATGCATTATCAATGATAAAAGTAGCATCATGATTTAAACTATAAATTTCATTATTTTTCAAATCGTAAATTGCCAAGCATTGTTTACCTTTTAAATATCTGCAATGTTCAGAAATATAATAACTATCCATATCAATACAAAAATTTTATATGTAGTTCGTCAACAATTGATTTATATAATAGAATAGCTTCATCTTCTTTGCTCTCATTTATTAACTTAACACACTTAACAACTAGACAATTATATATCATAATATATTTCCTTGACATTATTACATTTGTTGATATTTTTTACAATACAAGGTGCAATTTTATAATATTGATCTATTAAGGAAACAAAAATAGGATCTTTCTTTTTTCGAGTATCATAAAAAAAATGCAAAGTTTGCAGTTCAATACAATCATCTGGCAATCCCATACTCTCAACACAAGCTGAAGTTATGAAACAGCCCACACCTGAATTACCACTACTCACTTGATCAGGGCTACATGGATTGCACTGACTTCCACCAGACGTTTCATCAGGACTACATGGGTAACATGCATTAGGTTGACTCAAAAGTACGATTAAAGCATTGTTGTTATTAGATGTTACATTTTCAAGTATTGGTATTAATTTTTTCATACACCTTCCTCCAATTCATCATTTATAATAGAGGTCTCAGCATCAAAGCGCTGAAATTATACTTTAAGGGATAAAAAATTGATAATTAGTAATTTTACGTTAAGCCCAAGACCCCTTCATTTATATCAGTTTAATTCAATATTTAAAAGGTAAAAGATTTTCTAAGGTTCTTTCTCATGTTAGGGTATATTTTAATTTTGTTTTATCTTAAGAATGCAGCAATAGTCATGCTTAGATAAAACTATTTTCTAAAATACCCAATGTTGAGTAAGAACCTGTTTTTTAAAGAAATTTTTTTAATTTTAAATTAAATAGCCTTCGAATTAAGAAAATAATTTGAAGGCTTATATGAATTTTGGATACAACTTTTCCTGCTTCAAATCTTTAGATTAATAGTGAGTAGTTGATATTAGTTATTTAGAGTTTGCATATCAGCATTTTTTTCTTCAGTCTTTAGATCCTTTGACTCAACTTGATTAAATGATTTTTTAGTGATATCTAACTTTCTAAAATTATTTACTTCTTTTGATCTTT
The DNA here is from genome assembly GCA_031549885.1 of Clostridiaceae bacterium. Taxonomy (GTDB): domain Bacteria; phylum Bacillota; class Clostridia; order Clostridiales; family Clostridiaceae; genus WQUF01. The sequence continues at coordinate 1,459 of JAVBPD010000132.1, read as the reverse complement.
TCATTAATTCTTTTGGCATTCTATCAACGTTGGATAGAGGAATTAGTAATGAAGTAAGTAATAAAGTATCTAATCTTGCCATTACAGAAGCATGATGTACTGAGATAAAAAAATTTAACAATAAAAGACCTATACAAAGAGTAAATATAATACTAATAGTAATATTATAATATGATTTCTTTAAATTTGGATTAAAAAAAACAGAAAAATCATTAAAAACAAGTACTTTCTTAATTCCTTTTGTTCCTTCTATTTCTCCCAAAATATCTATATCATCTTCTTTTCCTGAGTGATATATTTGAACAAAAATGCCATCATTTTTTGCCATAGAATTTAATTTCATCTCAAAAGAATTTTTTTGTTCATTCATATTCAAAGCAAAAAAATCTTTTATTCTATTTGTAGTTATATATTCCAGTTTATAAATCTCAATTCCTTTTTCTTTAAGTTGTATTCTTAAAGGGTCCTCTAAAAATAAATCAGTATTCTTTAATGTTTTTTTACCTGCATTCCAGAAAAACAATTCTGTTTTTGAGAAAGATTCAATAACTTGACCATCATATAAAGTTGAGAGTTTATCATATTTATTGATAGTGTCTGATATTATGTTTAAGTAATTAAAAGCTTTTTTGGGTTTAATAGTTAAATAAGTTTTTATTGCAAGAATTGTACCAATAACTCCAAATATAAGAAAACCTAAATTAACCAATGGATTGTCTGTAAAAGATTTTATAAATTTGTTAATAATTTCCATACTAAACCTTCTTTCACATAAAAATTAAAGCAATTTTACTTTAATTAGGGGTAATACCAGCAATCATGCAATTATACTAACGAACAAAAACATTTACCAACATTTAAGCCGCAATATCCCCATTAGTTTTGATACTGACAAAAGAGTTTGTATTCACAGCAACAAGATCATCAAATAATTGAACCTTTTCACCAATAAGTTTGTTTATAACATTTTTATTTTCTTTATCAGTACTGCTTATTATAGAATTTATTTTTTCTTGAAAAACATCAAAGTGATCATAATACTTTGTGCGCAAGTTACTTTTAACAAATTTCCATAATCGTTCAATCAAATTAAGGTTTGGGCTGTATGGTGGTATATAAACAAGAATGATTCCTAACTCATCAGCTAATTCTCGAACAATCTTACATTTTTGATACCTAGCATTATCAAGTATCAAATAAATTGCTTTATCAGCATACTCCATGGAAATTTTCTTTAGTAAATCACAAACTTCAGTCCCAGTTATATATGTATCATTTATAATAGTTGTCACCTTTTTTGTGGCAAAATTCAGTGCATCTAAAACATTGTATCTCATACGTCCTGAGTATGTTTTAATGAATCGGCGTGTAACTCCATAAATATATCCAAGAAAATCACAACCCATAACAAAATGAGATGCATCAAGAAATAGAAGAGCAATATCTCCTTTTGTTGCTT
>JAVBPD010000056.1:0-10462 GCA_031549885.1 Clostridiaceae bacterium | reverse complement strand
TCTCAATATAATCATATAACAGATGAATATAACAAAAAAGAGTTATCTGAAAGGTGGAATGACTTTCAGGGAATTAAGATCCAAAGAGATATGTATAGTTCGTTTTTAATAATGAATGTAAAAGATAATCTAAAAGAAATAGACAGAAACTTATGCTTTGAAGAATTCGATAATTTTAAAATGCTTCATGATGACGAAATTGAAAGATTGAAAAATAGCAAAGATAAAAAAATATCCAGTATGGGAATTTAGAATAAAAAAAGGTCTTGATGTGGGCCTTAAGATATCGTTAATGTGTTAAACATAACGCTTGATAGTAAAAGTCTTAGAGAAAATGATTAGCGTCTGTAATGTTGTAACTATGAGATTTATTTCATAGTGAGAGTATAGAAAAAGTCAATCTATCTAAGAACCCCACTCCTTCAGGTGTGGGAGCATCAGAAAAATGACTGAGAAAAATGGATTAACTAAAAAGGATAATGAGGCTACTTTAAAAGCATTTATAGATAGTATACAAGAAACACTTATAAATAATGATAAAGTTCAACTAATTGGATTTGGAACATTTGAAGTAAAATGTAGAGAAGCGAGAAAAGGTGTGAATCCAAGAACAAGAGAGCAAATAGATATTCCGGCTTCAAATACAGTAGCTTTTAAAGTTGGAAAAGAGCAAAAGGAATCAATAAATAAATAATTTGAAAAATGAGAACTGTTTTAAAATAGTTCTTTTTTATATTGAAGAAAAGTAAATTAAAAATGTAAATAAGTAAATTTTTGGAGGAAAAAATAATTAATGACTAAATATTTTGAGATTTTATATCTCATCAATGGAATGACTTATAAAAAAGTGATTGAAGCAAAAAATGACGTTGAGGCAAAAGCTACAATTACTAAAACTGCTAAAAACGCTAAAATTGTTAGTATTAAGGAAGGTGTGTATGTTAAAAATGAAAAAAATAACACTAAAACATTCATGGTTGTAAAAAATTATTTTTCAAATAATCAAATACAATCTGGAACTTGTATTATAACTGTCCAACCAAATCAAATATATAATTTATACACAAATTTAAACAATATTGCATTATCTATGTTTGTAACATTGATGATTGTAATATTGTTTTTTATTACTTATAAATCAATAAATAGATATAAATTAAAAAAATATAAATTGAAAATATAGGTGAAAAATGAATAATAATTTTAAAGATCTATTAGAAATGCAAGAAAAACTAGATACAATAATATTTCAAAAACATAATGTTACACGAAAAAGTACTTCTAAAAGAAGATTAGTGTCTTTGAAAGTTGAACTTGCAGAGCTTGCAAACGAAATTGAATTTTTTAAGTATTGGAAAACAAAACATGTAGTAAATAAAAATAAAGTTTTAGAAGAAGCTGCTGACTGTCTTCATTTTATTTTATCGCTTACTATTGATTATAAAATAATATTTCAGAAAGAAGATAAAAGTAATTTAAATATTATATTTAGAAAACTAGATACATTTAGTGTAGATGATGAAATATACACAGGTATTACTAATACATTTTTAGACATTTTTTTATTAAAATTTGATTATATTACTTTTCCACAGATTGTAGATAATTTTATAAAGATATGTTTGTTTGAAAAGATTTCAAAAGAAGAATTGATTAATGCTTATATAAAGAAAAATCAGAAAAATTATGAAAGAATTGCAAGTGGTTATTAATATAAATAATAACGAATTTAATTATAAAAAAATAAGAAAAAAATACTAATAAATACTGTTACTTCTATATTTAATTTATTTTAGACAAATTAATTGAAAAAATACAAATAAATGGTTGGGCTATATGCTAAAATATATTATAATTAACTTATAAATAAATTAAATAAATTTTAGGAGGTCAGTAAAAATGAATAAAAATTTAATATTGAGTGAAATGAGTGCAAAAGAATTATTAGGATTAATTGGTGAAATGGTATATGTACCAGAAATAGGATTTACTCCATGGGGTATAGAAGATAAAACAAAGATGCTTATAGTTAAAGAAATACATATTAAAAAAAATATTGAACTAAAATGTACTTACAAAAATAATATGGAAGATGAAGAATGTGAAGAAATAGATGCTAGAACTGTAGTGACAATAATAACATTAGATGAAAATGATAAAATTTATTTAACTAATCGTGAAGCAAGAGAAGACGTAAATAAACAAGTAGAAGCAGCATATGCAAAAGGAGAAGAATTTGTAACAAGTAAGATAAGAGAAAATTATAAAAATTATGGAGTAAATTTAGATTGGTAAATTAAAATATAAGGTTTGCGGTAATCCTTAAAACCGTAAAATATAAATTTTAAGAATTTTTCAAATGGGAATAAGAACTTATGATTTATTCAATAGATATTATAAAAATTGCTAATGTATGAAGCATATGAAGATTTAGGAAGGTTATTATTATGTTTAACAAAAATTTTTATCCAACTCCTCAAAAATTAGTAGATAAAATGTTAGAGTGTATTGATCTTAGTAAGATAAAAACTTTATTAGAGCCATCAGCTGGAAAAGGAGATATTATTAATATAATAAGTAAAAAATGCAATTCTTGGAAGGTTAATGTGGAGTAGAATATCATGATAAGCTTATAATTGATGTTGATTGTATTGAAATAGATGAAAACTTGAGATATATTTTGAAAGGTAAAGGATGCAGGGTTATACACGATGATTTCTTAACATTAAATACATATAAAAATTATGACTTAATTATAATGAACCCTCCATTTGATCAAGGAGATAAACATCTTTTAAAAGCAATTGATATACAGAAAAATGGAGGAAAAATAGTTTGCTTATTAAATGCAGAGACAATTAGAAATGCATTTTCTAATGTACGCAAAGATTTAGTGAGGAAATTAGAAGAATATGATGCTAAAATAGAATATATAGATAATGCATTTACAAATGCAGAACATCAAACAGATGTTCAAATAGCATTAATAGAGATAGATATACCTAAAAGTAATGAAAGTATAATTTTAAATGGATTGAGAAACGAAGAATCTGTTAATTGTACTTTTAGAACAGAAGAATTAATTGATTCTGATCCTATGAAACAAATAATACAAAGATATAATTTTGAAATTAAAGCAGGAGTAAAACTTATAAATGAGTATTTTTGCATGCTGCCTTATCTTCAAAAGCACATACATTCACAAACTACTATACCTATAATTAATTTAAGTATAAGCGGATCAGGTGATAAAAATGATTATGGAGTAGATGTTATAAACTGTTATATCCAAAATGTACGAGAAAAATATTGGGAAACTTTATTTCAAACTAAGATGTTTAATGATATTTTCACACAAGAACTAAGGAATAAATATAGTAACAATATTCACAGACTAAAAGATTATGATTTTTCAGAGTACAATATTAATGAAATTAAAAAAGAAATATCTAAAGAAATGATGAAGAGCGTTGAAAATACTATTTTAGATTTGTTTGATACATTTTCACATAAACACAATTGGTTTGATGAGACTTCTAAAAATATACATTATTATAATGGATGGAAGACAAATAAGGCATGGAAAATAAATAAAAAGGTGATCATTCCGCTAAACGCTTATGAAAAATGGAGAAATGTATGTGAATTAAAATATAAAACTCATATATACCATGAGTTGATGGATATAGAAAAAGTTTTTAATTATTTAGATGGTAATTTATCACAAGAAGTTAATATGGATGAAGTTCTTACAAATGCTCAAAAGGAAAATCAAACTTCAAAAATAAGGCTAAAGTATTTTGATGTATCTTTTTTTAAGAAAGGGACTACACATATTGAATTTACAAATTTAGAATTATTAAAGAAGTTTAATATATTTGGAAGTCAAAAGAAAGGTTGGTTACCTCATTCTTATGGAAAATCAAAATACTCAGATATGGGTAACGAAGAACAAGATGTAATAAATGAATTTGAAGGTAAAGAAGAATATGAAAAAACACTTAAAAGAAAAGATTATTATATATATAAAACAAATGAATTATTAGCATTGGATAGTAATTAATTAGATCAAATTTATACATTAATTTAAATAAAATATGATTTAAATTTTTATATAAACATGCTAAAATATATATGACATGTGTGTATTCCTGGTTCTTCCGTAATTATCTGTTGTATTTTTATAAATACGGAATTTTGCGGAAGAATCTTGTTTAAAATATCATTTGATAGTTTTGTATAAATATGCTAGAATATATATGACATGTCTGTATTCTTGGTTCTTCCATAATTATCTTTTGTATTTTATAAATATGGAATTTTGCGAAAGAACCTTGTTTAAAATATCATTTGATAGTTTTGTATAAATATGCTAGAATATATATGTTTATGTTATATACTGTATTTGCTAGAAATACGCTAACTTAAATGTTCTTTTGTCTACTTAATATTGTATAGTGTAGCTATTAGTTACTTCATATTTTGAGATTGTTTACCTAATAGTGTTAATTCTCGCAATAAAAAAATATTGACATAATTTTGCGTAGTGTAGATAATAGTTACTTCAAATGGGAACTGCCGTTGCAAAACGTGATGGTTCAAATCCATCTTCCAGTGTTTTTTAATTGAAATATCACTGGAATGGCGGAATTGGAAGACGCAGCAGAGTAAGACTATTGTCGCTGTTTCTCGCAAAATATATTATATATGAATACTATGAGTTTTTAAAACTTATAGTATTTTTTATTTGGAAAGGAAGATAAATGTGAAATTCAATATTAATAATTCATTAAAAACAACCAATTTAAGTGGGCACTATGCTTACTCTATGAAAGATAAGGAAAAATTAATTACTCAAGTTTTCACAACATTTTTTGGTGAACAAAAGTATTATGGTGAACAAAAGTATTATGGTGATAATTCATTAGAATTAATTGAAACAGCAGAAAATATTTTAAATTATGATCCAAAATTTATTGCAAACTTAGCTGTATATGCAAGAAAAGAATATCATTTGCGTAGTGTATCACATGCTTTAACTTGCTTGATAGCGAGTAATATAAATGGAAAACAATTTACTAGAAGAGTTATAGTTAGAGTTGTGGAAAGAGCTAATGATATAACAGAAATTTTGGCCTGTTATATAACAATGTTTGGAAAACCAATTCCAAATAGTCTTAAAAAAGCTTTAGCGACATCAATAAATTCATTCAATGAGTATCAGTTGAGTAAATATAATGGTGGTAATAAAGTTGTTAAATTTAAAGATATATTGAGAATTACACATGCAAAACCTAAAAATAGTGATCAATCATTAATATTTAGAAAAGTAATAAATGATACATTAGAAACTGCTGAAAGATGGGAAACTGAACTATCTGCAAATGGAAATACTAGAGAAACATGGGAAAAACTTATTGATGAAAATAAAATAGGTTATATGGCAGCGCTTAGGAACTTAAGGAGTATGATTAAAATTCAACCTTCTAATCTTGATAAGATATATGAAAAGCTACGAGATAAAGAACAAGTGCTTAAATCAAAACAATTACCATTTAGATATTTTTCTGCATATAGAGAATTACAAAATGTTAATAATGCAACAAGTAAAGTATTTGATGTATTAGAAACAGCAATTGAAATATCAATAGAAAACCTCCCTAAATTACATGGAAAAACTGTTATTGCTATTGATGTAAGTGGAAGTATGCTCTATACAATTAGCAACAAATCTACAATAAATTGTGCAGATATTGCAAGTTGCTAGCTGTTATATCAACTAAAATGTGTGATGAAGTACTACTTTTTAGTTTTGATACAGAAATAAAAAAAATAAATGTTTCGAGTAGAAGTGGAATAATTGAAAAAGCATTATCAATACTTGTAAATGGTGGAGGTACAGATATTACATTACCGTTAAGAATGATGTTACAAAATAAAATACAAGCAGATAGAATTATAATTCTATCTGATAATGAGATTAATTGTAGATATGGAAATAAAAATGATACTTGTCAAAAATATGCCGATGAGTACAGAAGAAAAATCAACAAAAATTTTTGGGTACATGCAATAGATTTGCAAGGATATGGAACACAACAGTTTATTGGAACAAGAACAAATGTTATTGCAGGATGGTCAGAAAAAGTCTTAGAATTTATATTTTTTGCTGAACAAGGATTAAGTACTCAAGTAAAAACTATTAAAAATTATAATATAAATTAAAATATACTATGAGCTGTTCAGTTTGTAGTATTTTTTATTTTCTGAATATAAGAAAGGATGTTTACTTAAAAGTGAAATTTGAGAAATATCAACATATTGAAAGACTCGAAAATGAAGAAGTAGAAGGAATAGAAATTGGGAAATGTTATGTATTTCCTAAAATCGATGGTACTAATTCTTCAGTTTGGATGGATAATGGAGAAATCAAAGCAGGAAGTAGAAGAAGGGAACTTAATGAGCTTAAAGACAATGCTGATTTTTATAAATTTGTATTGAGCAATTCTAAATTAAAAGATTATTTATTGAAATATCCAAAGCATAGATTGTTTGGAGAATTTCTTATTCCACATAGCCTAAGAACTTATGAAAATAGTGCATGGAACAAGTTTTATATTTTTGATGTTGTTGAAGAGTTTGCAGATAATGGTTTTAGGTATTTAAAATATGAAGAATATAAACTTTTATTAGATGAATTTAATTTAGATTACATACCTCCAATCATGATTATTGAAAATGGAACTATTGAAAACTTTGAAAAATGTCTAGATAAGAATACATTCTTGATTAAGGATGGATGTGGAGTAGGAGAAGGTATTGTTATAAAAAATTATGAATATAGAAATAAATATGGAAGACAAACTTGGGCTAAGATTGTTACTAATGAATTTAAAACTAGAAATATTAAGGAAATGGGTTCTCCAAGCTTAATAAATTCTCCATTAGAAAAATTAATTGTTGATGAGTATGTTACTAAATCATTAATAGAAAAAGAACACTCAAAAATAGTAAATGAAAAAGGTTGGGATTGCATGAAAATTCCTGAACTTTTAAATAGAGTTTATCATAGTTTTGTAACTGAGGATCTTTGGCAAGTAATTAAAAAACATAAACAACCTGTAATAAATTTCAAATCTCTATATAAACATTCAACTTCCAAAGTTAAAGAAATTAAACCAGAATTATTTTAAAAGAAATAAAAATTTAATTAATAAAAAATAATAGGAGGCAGAAAAATGATTGATGAGAAAATTATTAAAGCTTTAAACAAATTAGATACATTACCATCTTTTAGAATTAGAAGAATTTTAAAATTAAAATTCCAAGACAAATCTGAAGCAATTTACAGGGAATGGAAACAAAAATATATGAAACCTAAGTTTGATGTAAAAAATTTAACATACTGCAAACCCAAAATTGGAGAACTAATAGGGAATTATGGTGTTGGCGAATTTGCAGATTTAGTTAAAACAAACATTAATAAATTATATTATTTAGATAGAACTGGAGAATTTAAAGCAAACAGAACTAAGAATAACAAGAAATATTATACAAATGATCAATATTTAGAGTTTATAGACAAATATAAAAAGATATGAAGATTATTTAAATGATTTAACAAGAAAGGAAAAAATAATGAAAATAATTAAACAAAGATTTGAAATCATTGATAAAATTGACAGTGAACAAATATTGAAAAAAATAGAAATATGCGGAAGAGTTTGTTATCAAACAGAAGCTAAAGATTTTGAAACAACAAAAAAATTTGTAAAGAACTTAATTGATAGAGGTCATGAGAGTGTGTTGGAACATGTCTCTATCACTGTCAAATTTATAACAGATAGGGCAATTGCTAATGAAATTGTAAGACATAGAATTGCTTCTTATTCTCAAGAATCAAGCAGATATACTAAATATGATGAACTTGAAATAATTGATAGAAATTTTGATGATATTGAACAAAGTAAGATTTGGTATATTGCCTGTACAAATAATGAATATAGTTACTTGACGATGTTAAATGAAGGCTGTAAATCAGATCAAGCAAGAGATATTCTACCACTTTGCACAAAAACTGAATTAATAATGACAGCTAATATAAGGGAATGGAGACATTTTCTCAAACTGAGAACTGCAAAAGCAGCACATCCTCAAATGAGAGAATTAACCATTCCTTTATTACATGAGTTTTATAAACAAATACCAATTTTATTTGATGATCTTTTTGTAATTTGTAAAAAAAATTAAAATAATGAAGGAGTTTATATGTTGAATTTAGAAGATAAATTAATAAAAAAGATAATAGTTTGCAGTGTAATTTCACTTATATTAATTATTACCTTAATAACATCAATGAAAATTGTTGATGTTTCAAACAAAGGTGTTGTAGTTGTTCTAGGAAAAGTAGTAAATGTATATGATGAAGGGATTCATCTAACAACCCCTTTTGTAACTTCAGTTATTCAAATACCAACAAGAGAGCAAAGAGAAGATTCTGAAATGGAAGTCAGCTCTAAGGATATTCAAACAATAAAAATAGATGCTGCTGTTATTTACTCAGTAAATCCTGAAAAAGTAAAAGACCTTTATACAAAGACGGGGAAAAATTATAAAGATGTTATAATAAAACCGTCAATAAATGAAGTAATAAATTCAGTAATAGCCCAATATAATATTGAAGAATTTATAGAGAAGAGACCTGAAATTTCTCAAAGAATTAAAAATGAACTTTTAGAAAGGTTGTCAGGTTATGGAATTTTAATAAGGGATGCTATGATAGTAAATCATGATTTCTCAGATTCATTTAATGATGCTATTGAAAAGAAAAAGGTTGCTGAACAACAAGCCCTTGAAGAAAAGAATAAACTTGCAGCGGTTAAATATCAAGCTGAGCAACAAATAGAAAAAGCAAAAGGTGAAGCTGAAGCTATGAGAATTAAAAAAGCAGAACTTACATCAGAACTGTTGCAACAACAATACATAGATAAATGGGATGGTAAAATGCCACAAGTAATGTCTGATAATGCAAATACTTTACTTAATTTAAATAATAATACCACTAATAAATAATGAGGTAAAAATGATATTTATAGACAATGGAAAATTCTATAATACTAAAACTTCTGAATTAATATTTTATACTAGAACATTACAAATAGAGTCCTGTATTTATTTGACATCTCAAGGGATATTGTTTTTAGTAGAAAATGGGAGAATGGTTTTTGATATATCTCAAGATTTTATTAAACAGAAACTATTTGAATCAAATAGTATTAATAAATATCTAAGAGAGTTAAAAAGAATTAAAGCAGAAAATAATCATAAAAAGTTATTTGAAAGCAGAAAACAACTATTGAAAGAGTTAAAAGATATTGAAAATCAAATTGAAAATGAAAAAAATATACACTATACTTAAAAGGAGTCAGGTCAGATTAGAAATATTTTCTGATGTTGAGGAGGCTTAATAAATAAAAATAAAATTTTAAAAACTATTTTAGAAATGATGAGTGCTAAAAAATAATAGGCACTTTTTTAATTAAAAATAAAATGGATTAGGAAGGAAGAAGTAATGAAAAAAGTAGAAATTTTTAAAGCCCCTTGGTGTACAGCATGTCCTGATACTAAAGAAATTGAAAATCTTGGAACTATATTTGATATTCAAATATTTGATCTACAAGAACAAGAAAATATGAATTATGCAAATAAATTAGGAATAAGAAGTTTGCCTACTTTTATTGTAGAAAGCACTAGAAGATATTTTAATTTAAATGATTTGAAAAATGAAGAGTGTTAAAAATGTATTGAAGTTAACTATAACACTGATTTAGTCAGCTACACAACATACATAAAATAAATAAAAAAAGTGCAAAATATGCACATTTTAATTTTCAATAAGAACTGAATTTAATTATATGAATCTGAATTCAGTTCTTTTACTTTTCTTTTAAATAAATATAATATCAATATACCTATATCTATTGTTAAAACAATTAAAATCAATACCTTTAAAATTAAAATAATTAGCTCAACTTTTAGTAACAATTCCATAAAACCACCTCTTATTAAATTATTGACAAATTACTGATAATTATAGCTCTAAATATTATTTTATAAATTTATAAAATAATATTTAGCTTAAATTTAATAATCGCCCTAATAATTTAATCAGTTATCTAACAACCATATCTTATCTTCTAAAATAATTTTACTATTTTGTTTCTAATTCTACCAATTCTATCTATTAAATTATCTATGATATATCTAATTTATCTATTTTTATTTTCTAGAATATTCTAAAATCAGTTTCAATACTATTAATTTGATAAAAGTTTTTTAAAATGATAAAATATAGTTAGTATTGCAATATAATGCAATTAAACATTATACAAAATAGATGTTTAATTATTAACAAAGGTGAATAATTCAAGATAAATAATTGACTGGAGGATACAAACTTGAA
>JAVBPD010000083.1:0-51331 GCA_031549885.1 Clostridiaceae bacterium | reverse complement strand
GAGGGTTTTGAATTTTCTTTCGAACCATAGAAATTCTTTCTAAATCCAGTTTTGGAGCACTAGCATATACACCATGAGAGGTACCAATACCAATGGCAAGTGAAAAAACGCCGGTTCTTTTTACAAACATTGCTGCTTGTTCTGGATCAGTGTATCCTAGACCATCAGACTCTAAATTATCTTCTTTTCCCCCAACCCGTCCAAGCTCTCCCTCTACAGGAATATCATAAACCCTTGCCATTTCTACGATTTTCTTAGTAATAACAATATTATCTTCAAAGCTTTTAGATGAACCATCAATCATAAGTGATGTATAACCCATGCGCAAAGCTTCTACTGCTATTTCATAACTATCTCCATGATCAAGATGAATAGCTATTTTTGCTTTAGAATCCTTGGCCAAAGCTGCAATCATACTTTGATAAAGTTTCATACTTCCATAACGTATAGTAGAAGGAGTTGTTTGTAAAATAACAGGCAATTGTATCTCTTCTGCTGCCCAAATTACTGCCTGTGCCATTTCCATATTTTCCACATTAAAAGCAGCTACAGCATATCCATCTTGCTGCGCATCCAGAATTATTTTTTTTGATGTTACAAGTGGCATAAAAAACCTCCTATTCGTTATAAAGTATAATTTTTCCACTCACTGCTCCAGGAGTTTTAAATAAGGAAAATGCTTCTGCAGCTTGACTCATTGGAAATCGCTTAAAAATCAATTTTTCACTAAATTTTAGTTGACCTGTTTTAAATGCATGTGCTGTCAGCTCCCACTCTTCTCCAGGAAATGGCGCTGAATAACTCATCCAAGATCCTGTCAGGCGAAATTCCTTTCGATTCATATTTTCAAAAATTGCTGGTGTAAAACAAAGCTCCTTTGTAGGTGTTCCAATAAAACATATCTTAGCTTTGTTTGCTGCCAATAAAAATGCAAGTTTCATTGTATCAGTAATTCCAGCTGTTTCAAAAACATAGTCATAACAATTCTCTTCAAAATTCTCATCTTTGCTATTTATGGTAAAATCTGCATCAAATTCTTTTGCAATATCTAATCGTGCTTGTGAAATATCAAACACAGTTACACTTTTAGCACCAAATATCTTAGCCCATTGCATTGTAAATAATCCAATGGTGCCTCCCCCTAGGATTGCTACACGCCCACCACCTTTATAGTCATTGCATCTAATTCCATGTAATGCCACTGTGGAAGGTTCAAAAAAAGCTCCTTGATCAAATGAAATTGAATCATCAAAACGCACAGCATTACTTGCTGGAATCATCACATAGTCTGCAAAACTTCCCTGAATTCTAGAACCAATAAAAGTGTACTGTTTACACAAAGAGTAGTTTCCACCTTGACAATCTCGGCAACTCATACAAGGTACAAGTGGTACACCACTAACATAACATCCAAGCTCAAAACCAGAGACACCTTCTCCTATTTCAGCAATTACACCAGAAAACTCATGTCCTAAAACAATTGGATAACTATGTGCTTTGTTGTAAAAAACTCTAGGTACATCTGACCCGCAAATACCAGTAGATTTTACTTGTACCATTACATGTTTAGATTTTATTACAGGTTTTTCATAATCATCATAGCGCAAATCATCATTTCCATATAATACAGCTGCTTTCAAATAAAACTCCTCCTATAACATAAGTTCTTTTAATTGTTCATATAATTTACTATACAAAGGATATCCAAATTGTCTATATTTTGCATGATTTTCTAAATTTGGTATATGAGTTCGTGTCATATGTACTGTTTTTGTTACAGCTTCATCAAAATCTTCATACACTCCTACTCCTATACCAGCTAACAGCGCTGCACCTAAGGTTGTAGCTGTGTTAGTTGAAGGAACTTGAATCTCCTTTCCTGTAATATCTGATTTAATCTGTGTCCATACCAAACTTGAAGCTGCTCCACCAATAGCATTCAGTACTGATAATTTTAAACCTGCTTCTTCTGCTGTTTTTATGTTATGCAACAGAGAATATCCTACACCTTCCATTACAGCTCGAATCAAATGACTCTTTGTTTTACTATAATCTAATCCGAAAAAAACACCCTTTGCCTTTTCATTCCAAATTGGACTTCGTTCTCCTTCCATATATGGTAAAAAAATAAGCCCATCTGAACAAGCAGGTATAGTATTTGCAAAATCATTCATTTGTTCAAAATTAGAATTATCCATTATCTGCTCCTTTAACCATTTAAGACATCCACCACCAACTGTCCCACCTTGCAAAAGCCAGTATCCATCCACTACATGGGGGCTTAAAATTAATTTTGGGTGAGCACAATATTCACTAAGGCAAATGCTCATACCACCAGCTTGCCCCCCCTGTTCCTGAGCCTCTCCTTCATGAATAACACCTGCGCCCAAGGCTCCACAAGCAGCATCTAATCCTCCACATACAACAGGCGTTCCTTGTAAAAGCCCTGTTGCTTCTGAAGCTTCTTTATTTATAACTCCTGCAACCTCATGAGATTTGTAAATTTCCGGTAAAAGAGATAAATCAATACCCATCTCTTTCGCCATTGTAGTATCCCATGTGCCCTTTTGCATATCAAAACAATGGAGACCATAAGCTTGTGACAATTCCTGCGTGATTTTTCCTGTTAATTTATAAACAATATAACTATTAGATTGTAAAACCTTATTGCATTTCTTATATACATCTTCTTTATTTTCTTGAAACCATTTTATTTTAGGTGTTGTATAAGAGGGAGAAAGCGGATTTCCACAAAGCTTAAAAATTGCATCTCTTCCAATTGTCTTTTCCCATTCCTTGCAAACTTTAATTGCACGTCTATCCATCCATATTGGATTGTTTTCCAAACTGTTGCCTTGCTTATCTAATAAAATGCAAGACCAACTTTGACCATCAACGCCAATAGCTGCAATGTCTTTTGCTTTTATTTTCTCTTTTTCAAAAATTTTTGTAATACAGCTTATTACTGCACTCCACCATTCCTCTGGATTTTGTTCTACATGCTCTGGCTTTGGATGATATAACAAATATGGATAACTTTCTTCTGCAACTATTTCACCATTTTGATGAAAAATACCTACTTTACAAGCTGATGTTCCTATGTCAATACCCAATAGATATGTCAAGTTACTACCTCCTCATCGCAAAACGTTTCGTCTTTACATTAAAAAACAAAACGTTTCGTTTTAAATTTATATAATCTAATATATTTAAGATTTCAAAAACAATCCATAGCAACTATTTTTGAAATCCCTAATGTATAATATTGCATATTACTGTTATATTATCAAACCTACTGAATCACCTTTTTCTAATTTAGCATTGACATATATAGTTTCACTCTTGTCTAAAGGCGACTCCAAACGTGACAAAAGTAAATTTGCTGCTTCTTTGGCAATTTTCTCAATAGGTTGCACAACTGTTGTCAATTTAGGATGTATGATTTTAGTAAGTTCCAAATTATCAAATCCTATTATAGACAATTCGTTTCCAATTTTAATTCCACATTCATTAATTGCGATAATTGCTCCCAAAGTTATCTCATAATTAACCAAATACAAAGCAGTTGGTCTTTTTTTTGCCTTCATAAGGCGAAAAAAACCTTCATAACCACCCTGTATGGTCATTTCTGTCATAATCATCCACTCTTCTTGAAGAGGTATGTGTTGCTTTTTTAAAAACTCTTGATAACCAAGAAGGCGTTCTTTCATAGTATAGATGCTATCAGAAGCATAGATGATTGCAATATCTCTATGCCCTTTTTTAAAAAAATCATCCATTGCCAAATGTGATGCAAATCTATTGTTAAGAACAACACTATTAAACTCTGTCCCAATCAAACGGTCAATTATAACCAAAGGAAATGCCTTACCTTTAAGAGCTTCCAACTGCTTACCTGTATTGTCATAGGGTATAATAATTAACCCATCTACTTTTTTGCTCAAAAGAAACTCTACTGCTTCTATTTCAGTTTGTTTATCAAGACGGCTATCACAAATAATCATACCATAACCATTTTTACGAAGTACATCTTCTGCATGGGCTATAATTGATGTATGAAATGTAGAATTAAGTTCTGGTATCAAAATCCCTATGGTATTTGAACGATTTGTCTTTAAACTACGCGCAAATTGGTTCACTTTAAAGTCTAACTGTTTTATAGCTTCATCAAGCAAGGCCTTGTTTTTTGGTAAAACATGTCCACCATTTAAATATTTTGAAATTGTAGACAGAGAAAGCTTTGTTAAAAGCTTAATATCTTTTATTGTTGATGGTCTTGTTTGTTCATTCATATTTTATCATCCTTTAGAGCGAAACATTTCGTTTTTTTTATTATAAAATAGAATATTACTCTTGTCAATTAAAAAATAATTAGTTTTACAAACAATATATTTCTTTATCAATGAGAGTACTATTGGCTCCTCTAAGAGCCTGTTTAATATCTATGCAACTTATAAAAAATATTATAAAATAAAAGAAAAATACTAAGGATGTTAAATAAAATGAGAAAAGCATACCCAAGTGATATAACAAGAGAACAATTTTCACTTATAGAAGCAGACTTACTTTCAGTAACTAAAACTACACACCCAAGGGATATAGATATATATGATATTTTTTGTGCTGTTCTTTATAGGTTAAGAGAAGGGTGCCGTTGGCGTTCACTTCCTCATGACTTTCCTAAATGGCAAAATTGTTATTATCACTACAACCTTTGGAGAGAAGTAAAAGAAGGAGAAGAAGAAAGTGTACTGGATCGTATTCTACGAGAATTAGTTGAAAGTGAGCGTGTAATTAATGGACGAGACCAACAAAGTACAATGATAATTGTTGATTCAAAAAGCATTAAAAACACAGATACAGCAGAAGAAAAAGGATTTGATGCTGGGAAAAAGTCTCTGGAGTAAAGGTTCACATAGGAGTTGATGTTCTTGGGTTACCTCATGCTATATTTGTAAGTACAGCAAACGTAACAGATCGTAATGGCGCCATATCAATGATTGAATATGGTGGATCAAATCTTAGTAAATGTAAAAAAGTATTGTCTGACAGTGCTTATAGTGGAGAAAATTTTGCAAGCAATGTTAAAGAGTTAATTCAAGCTGATGTTGAAGTGGTAAAACGCAATGAATTACATAAATTCATAGTTTTGCCAAAGCGTTGGATTGTTGAACGTTCTTTTGGTTGGCTAGAGGATTACAGATTGTTATGGAAAAATTGTGAGCGCAAAATCCATAGTATCCTTCAAGCTGTTAAATTAGCGTTTATTTCATTACTTTTGCGAAGATATTAAACAGGCTCTTATAAAACCTTCACCATTTTCATAGCTAAAAGTTCTTTTTTATTCCAAAACATTTTTACTTCTTCTTTATCAATAAACCCATTATTTATCCAAAATTTAAGCACTGTTTCATCATAATCACTTACTACATCAATCCTAATGCGCTTGCTATTGAAGCTTTTAGCATATTTTTCAAAACAACTTAAAATTTCTTTTCCTATACCTTTATTTTTAAAATCGCTATGCACCATAAATAAGGATAAATATGTTTCTTCATCAATTTTAAAATCCATAAACCCAACAATTTCACAAGTTTTTTTATCTACTATTTTACAAAATGTAAAACCAATCATTAATGTATCTTTATATTCATTTAAAACCCAATCTTCATTCACATTTTGTTTTCCAATATGCTTTTTTAAAAATCCACTATTTGAATTGTAAATTTTTGTGATGCTAGGAATATCTTTTTTATAAACGTTTATAACATTATAATTTTCTGAAATAAACATAACTTACCTCCGCAAAATATTTCTATTAACAATTTCAATTAATTGTATCATAAATATGGCTAATCCAATAATCATGGTATAATTATGAAAAACCATTTATAATTTTATGGAGGATATATGATTTATTTTACTGCTGATACTCACTTTCATCATTCTAATATAATTCATTTAAATAATAGACCTTTTTCAAATGTTACACAAATGAATAGAAAGTTAATTCAAAATTGGAATGCTGTTGTTTCTGAAAAAGATGAAATATTTATACTTGGTGATTTAATATATAAAGGAACAGCAGAAGAAGCAAATGAAATAATAAAAAAATTAAAAGGTAAAAAATATTTAATTAGAGGTAATCATGATAAATTTTTAAACGATGAAAATTTTGATTTTAACTTATTTCAATGGGTAAAGGATTATTATATATTAGATTATAAAAAATTAAAATTTGTTTTATTCCATTATCCAATACTTGAATGGCAAGGCTTTTTTAAAGATAGCATACATTTATATGGACATGTCCATAATTATAGCAAAGACCCAGGTCAATTCGAAAGATTAGCTATTCTTGGAAATAAAGCTATAAACGTTGGAGTAGATGTAAATGGATATTTTCCCATTAGCATAGAAAAGATTATAAAATATGCTAATTCTTAAATAATTATGGGATTTGCAAATTCAATTCACAAATCCCATAATTATTTCTAATATAACTTGATAAATTTCTTATTAATTTTCTAAGTCCATTAAAATTACTTGACTTGTTCTAACTTTATTATCATCAATATTCTCGTGGATAATGTATCCATTTTCATCATTGAATATTTGCGTAATAGCATTCATATCTATTTCATAATGAGCTAATTTATCACCATCCATTATGATTTTATCGCCACTAAATCTAAACATTATACTTTGAAGTATAAATTTCAATTCGTTATTTGTTGAAGCCTTTCTATCATTGATATTAATGTTTTCCTTAATCTTGATAAATTTATTTCTTTGATTATTTAATTTTACCAAAAAATCACCTATTTGAACTTCAACCTTATTTTTATCTTTATTGTTTTCAAGTAAAAACCATTCTTCCTTTAAAAGTCTATAAATTACTCTATCCTTTAAATTTCCATGAAAAAATTCAAAAGATTTCATCTCCCCTTCCTTTATCATACCACATTTGTTCATGACCTTTTCAGAGTTAACATTTTCTTTTAAACATCCACAGGATATCCTATAAACACCGCCTTTTGTAAAAGCATATCTCATAACTTCATTTAAAGCTTCAACTGTATATCCATTTCCAAAATGTTCTTTTCTTAAAAAATAACCTAATGAAACTCTCTTACCCAAAGGAGTATATGTATCAACAGTATATCCAATTTCTCCAATATGTTCATTTGAACCTTTAAGAACTATTCTAAAGAAATAAAATTTTCTATCTTTCTTATTAATCTCTCCTATACAAACCTCAAGGTTTTTCTTTGATTCCTCTAAAGATCTTGTACAAATATCTTGCAAATAATACATGCTTTCCTTATTTGAAAGCAAATCGTGGTGGGATAAAAGATCAGAATCAACATGGTCTCTTATTAATAATCTCTCTGTTAGAAGCTCTATCATCTAAAATTCTCCATACAATATTTATAATAATTTAATTTGTGATTTTATATACCTTTATATATTGTATAACCTTTTTTTATGATAATCAATTTTAATTTTCTAAAATTTATATTAGAACTTCCGGATTAATAACAGTATTTTTTAAATCTGTATATCCCATCCATATTATCCATAAATAGCATAATAATGTTGGTACCATAAAAAAGCCAACTAGAGAATTATTATTTGACCACATAACTACTGGAAAATAAAATAAAAATGATAAAAAAATAGCAATAGGCATAAATATAAAGTCTTTATCTTTTTTTATTTTAATTTCTTTAATAAATAAAGCTGTCAATAAAATGCCTATAATAAAAAATGGTATGCTCCTATATATTGCCCATGTGCTAGATGGGTTAGGATCTGTCCATTGATTTTGTGGCAGTAAGCACAATATTATTCTAATAACTACTAAAATATAAAATATTACTTCTACTACATTTTGATTGTTTACTGAATATTGTAATTTATAAACTAAATAAAGAAATAAAAAAAACAATGTTACCGTAAGAGAATCTGTAAGCCTTCCTATTCCAATTAAAGCTATATATCCATCATGCTGCGCATTTAACAATGATAGTATTTTTGTGACAATATAAAAACCCTGCCCAAGAGCTACAATAACGGCCATAGCTCCAAATAAGCTATGTATTGTGAAACCACTTTTGTTTATCAATAAAAAGTATCCAAGTGTCATAATGAACCCCAAATAAACTACATAGAAAACAATTTCAAACATGGCTTGCATCTTATCCACCCCTAAATTTAAATACTGTATTTACTAAATTATAACCTAAATACATATATAATTTCTATAAATAAATTTTAAATAAATAAGATCTTAAATTAATTTAAATTTAATTAAGCTGTTTTTATACTTTAAATTCACTTTTTAAAACAGAGAAAAGATATAAATCAACCCATCTTTCATTGCAAAATATGGCATTTTTAAATATACTCTCTCTTATCATTCCAGAATTTTCTAAAACTAATTGAGATTTAGCGTTTTCAACATTGCACAAGGCTACCATTTTTTTTGCGTTTAAATATTTAAAACCATAATTTATAAGAAGTTTTGCACTTTCACTTCCAAAACCTCTGTTTTGAAACTGCGGAAGTATTGCATAACCTATTTCCCAAGAATTTTCAAAGCCATGATACTCTCTAATGTCCCCAATACCTACTTTATTTCCTGTAGAAAATTCATTTACAATAAAATCATAAGCCCTTACCTTTTGATTAATTCTATCTATATATAAACTTTTAATAGTTTCAATATTTTTTTCTACATACTCTTCATATTTCCATAGATCTTTATTTAATTCAACTTCACATATAAAGTCTAAATCACAAAAGTCAGCTGTACTTAAAACGATTTTCTTGCCTTTAATTTCCATTTTTTATATTCCTTCAAAATTGCTCATAAATTTTGTCAAACTATTAATTTTTCCATTATATAAATCATAAAATTCATCTACTAATTGTATTGCTTCATTTAATGATTCATGAAAAATAACCAACAGCTTTTTAACTTCCTCTTTATAATTTTTTTTATCCATTATACAAAGAGAAGAAAATGTTCTATCAATGGACAAAACCTTTTCAAGCATAATTATGTTTTCAGGTTTATCTAACATTTTTATGTATTTTCTCATGTCCCTAATTGATTTTTTTAAATCACTTCTTCCAACCATTGAATATATTTCTGAAAGCACAATAATATCAATTTTATTATTTGTAATATACTGATAACGGGTTTTAGGTAAATTATATTCGTTTATTATACTAGCATCTAATTCAGCTTCAATAACTCTATGTTCTACAGGAACTTGAGTCATTTCATTTATAAAAAGATGAGAGTTTTTATCTAAACAATAGTGACATATGCATCCAAGCAAATAAGCTAATTTCCTTCTGTTTTCCACTACATTATCATAAAAAAACATTTCACCAAAAAACATAACTGCCTTTTTACTATGTATTTGATGACCAATATTTGAAATAGAATTTTTAATATATGGTTTGTAGAAAAACAAAATGTCTGGTCCTTGGAGCCCTAAGTCAAACATTTCTTTATTCTCATTTATTATTTCCTTCTGCTCAAAGTTAAGATTTCCAAGAGTAATTTGACCAAATTTATAATGAGCCCCAACAGATGGCATGGATATCAACCCCTAAAATATTTTCAATTAAATATTGCTTAATTTTTTTTAATATAAGAATCATCTTTTAAATTAAAATCCCCCAAATAAGGGGGATTTTAATTCTTATTTTTATCTAATTACTAATGTCTTTAACTTCATATTTTTTTAGCTTATTTTTTAATTCTAGACATTCTTTTTCTAAATTATCTTTTTCTTCTTCTAATTTGTTTAATTCATCATTTAACTTTAACATCTCATCTACAGCATTAATTGCAGTTAAAACATATAACTCGTGAATGCTTAATTTACTGTTGTTATCATGCAATTTATTATAAAGCGCTTCAACTATTTTTGCAACTTTAAAAATATACTCAGAATTTTCTGTTCCTTTAATTTTTAGTTGTATTCCGTTAATTGTTACACTTACAACATTCATAAAAGCACCCTTTCCCATTTATAAAGTTATTTTAGCATAAACTTACTATAATGTGAATTAAAATTTTCATCTTAACTCAGCATTAAATTTAGATTCAATACTTCTAACAATTTTAGAATGAACTACATTAATCTCTTCATCGGTCAGTGTCTTTTTAATACTTCTATAACTTATATTAAATGTTAAGCTTTTTTTACCTTTAGGTATTTGAGAGCCCTTATATATATCTATTAACTTTACACTCTCCACCAAATCAGAAAAATTAATTATAGAATCTTTTATTTTCATAGCTAAAGTTTCATCATCAATTAAGATTGAAATATCTCTAGTTGTAGAAGGATACTTAGGAAGAGGAGTGTATTTAAACTCATCATTTATATTTCCTATTAACAAATCTAAATTTAATTCTGCCACATAACAAGAAACATTAATATCATAATTTTCTAAAACATCTGGATGGATTTCTCCAAACACTCCAATGTTTTTTCCCTTTATAATTAATGATGCAGTTTTACCTGGGTGAAAAGTTTCATTTATTTCCCTTTCATACTTTTCCTTGTTAATTTTAAAAGACTCTAGTATAACTTCAATGACTCCTTTTAAATTATAAAAATCTACTTCTCCATACATTCCAATTGTTAAAGTATTCACTTCATTTGGGAGCTTTTTGTCCTGTTTAAAGTATCTCTTTCCAATTTCAAATAACCTAGCGCTTTTGTTATTTCTAGAGTAATTTCTAGAAAGCCCTTCAAGCATGGATGGAATGGTAGTTGTCCTCATTATGCTAAAGTCTTCCCCTAAAGGATTCTTAATTGTTAAAGCATCTCTTAAATTAGAATCTTTTGGTATTCTTATTTTATCAAATATCCTTGGTGATACAAACGGATAATTTATAGATTCATTAATACCACATCCAATTAATATATCCTCTAACCTTTTAACAGATTTTTGATAAAAGCTTTCTCCAGATGACGTTGTAGTTAATTTATCATAGGTATTTGGAATTTTATTATAACCATACATCCTGGCAACTTCTTCTGCTATATCTTCTCTTAACTCAATATCTTTTCTAAATGTAGGAACTTTAATTGTTAAAATATCACCATTTATTTTAGTATAAAGCTCTAATCTATCTAAATACTCCTTCATTTCTAAAGCAGAAATATTAATGCCTAAAAATTTATTTATATATTCAGATGAAACCTCTAATGTCTTTTCACAAGCAGGATTTTCATATACATCTATAAATCCATCCATTACTTCTCCTATTTTATATTCTAAAACAAGTGAAGCAATTCTGTCTTTTACAATATGGCACATATTTTCATCAAGACCTTTTTCAAACCTTGTTGATGCTTCAGTTCTTAAGGAAAGTTTATTTGAATTTTTTCTAATATTATAGCCATTAAAATTTGCTATTTCTATTACCACTTCTGTTGTATCATCTTTTATTTCAGAGTTAAGTCCCCCCATAATACCCGCAATGCCTATCGTATTTTCACCATCTTTTATCCTTAGACAATCCTTTGGAAGTGTTCTTTTAACATCATCTAAGCTTACAAAAACTTCCCCTTCAAATCCAGTATCTACAACAATAGTACCTGATTTAATTTCTCTTCTATCAAAAGCATGTATTGGAATTCCATATTCAAGCATTACAAAGTTTGTAATATCTACAATATTGTTTATACATCTAACTCCAGCTTCTAAAAGCCTTGTTTTTATAAATTCGCTGCTTTCCTTTATTTTTACATTTTTAATTCCTAAAGCAATGTACCTTTTGCATAAATCGCTTTTTATTAAAACTTTAAGATTATCAGAGAGTTTTTCTGTGCAATTTGGCTCATACTCTAAATTAGGGTAATTAATTTTCTCGTTTAAGCTTGCTGATGTTTCTCGTGCAATTCCAATAACGCTTAAACAATCTGGTCTATTTGATGTTATTTCAAAATCTACAACAGAGGAATTTAAATTTAAATACTCTTTAATATCGCATCCAACTGGAGCATCCTCAGGAAGTATCATAAGACCATGGACGTGCCCCTCAGGTAATCCTAATTCTTCTGTAGAACAAAACATTCCATTAGACATTACTCCTCTTAATTTTCCTTTTTTAATTTCCTTACCTCCATGAAGTGTAGATCCATGGAGCGCAACAGGCACCTTATCATTTTCTTTCATATTTGTAGCAGCTGTAACAATTTGAACTACTTCTTTTCCAATGTCAGCCTCACATATAAAAAGTTTATCTGCATCAGGATGTTTTTCTATTTTCTTAATTTGTGATACTACAACATTTGAAATATCCTCTCCATTTGTTATGATCTCTTCAACTTTTGATCCTGTTAGGGTTAGAATATCTCCTAATTCTTTAGGAGATACATTTATATTAACGTAATCTTTTAACCAGTTAATTGGTACTTTCATCACTATCACCTCTTAAAATTGATCTAAAAATCTCATATCGCTTTCATATAGATGTTTCACATGGTCTATTCCATATTTCATCATTACAATTCTGTCAATGCCCATTCCAAAAGCAAATCCTGAATAAACTTCAGGGTCTATATTGCAGTTCTCTAAAACCTTTGGATGAACCATGCCACATCCTAAAAGCTCTATCCAGCCGCTGCCCTTGCACACGCTGCATCCCTTTCCTTTGCATACAAAGCAGCTAGCATCCATTTCAGCAGAAGGCTCTGTAAAAGGGAAATGATGAGGTCTAAATTTAGTTTTAACATCCTCGCCAAACATTCTCTTTGCTACAAGTTCAAGTGTTCCTTTTAAATCAGAAAATGTAATGCCCTTATCTACTACTAAGCCTTCAATTTGATGAAATGCTGGTGAATGTGTTGGATCTAAATCATCAGTTCTAAACACTTTACCTGGAGCTATGATCTTAATTGGAGGTTTTTGCCTTTCCATAGTTCTTATTTGCACAGGTGAAGTATGTGTCCTAAGCACTAAATCATCGCTTAAATAAAAAGTGTCGCTTTCTCCTCTTGCAGGGTGGGTTACAGGAATGTTTAATGCTTCAAAATTATAATAATCAAGTTCAACTTCAGGGCCTTCTTCCACTGTATAACCAAGGCTTAAAAATATTTCCTTCATATCATTAAGAGCAGATACAAGAGGGTGCCTATGTCCAACAAAATTTCTAATACCTGGTAGTGAAATATCTATTTTTTCTAAATTAAGTTTTCTTTCCTTTTCTAAAATCTTAATTTTTTCAATAGCATCTGCAATAATATTTTCAACTTCTGCTTTAACATCATTAATTAGCTTACCAATTTCAGGTCTATCTTCTTTAGGAATAGATCCTAAGCTTTTTAATAGAGAAGTAATTTCGCCATTTTTACCTAAATATTTTACCCTTAAATTATTTAAACCCTCTAAATTAAGTCCTAAAACATTATCTTCTATGTTTTCTAAATTTAAAATCGAATTAAGCTCTTTAATTTTTAAATATTTTTCACGATTTTTTTTTATGATTTCTTTTAATTTGCTCATATTTTTTCTCCTTATATAAAATAAAAAACTCATCCCAAAAAATGGGACGAGTTTATCGTGGTGCCACCCAAATTGGTATAAATTTAATTATACCCACTCTTTTTTTAACGCAAATTACGCGCTTAAGACTACTTAATTTCACCCTAAGAACTCAAGGAGTGAACTTCATCTATTTTATTTATAGAAAAGCTTTCAGCAAAATGCAATCCCTCTCTTTAATAAACTTTAATAGATTACTCTCTCCGTCATAGTTTATTCTCTCTTTTTTTAATAGCTTCATATATTATTATGCCTGACGCCACTGAAACATTTAAAGATTCTGCCCCTCCAGGCATTGGTATTCTGAAATCTTCAGATACAATTTTAGAAGCTTCTTCAGTTATACCATTTCCTTCATTACCAAATATTATAACAATTTTTCCTGAAAAATCAATATCATAAAAATCTTTTTCTGAATTTAAAGATCCTGCAATTATTCTATACCCTCTATTTTTTAATTCCTTTAAATAATAATAATTTTGATCTATAAAATACGGAACATGAAACATAGATCCCATTGAAGCCCTTATTACTTTGTCATTAAGTATATCAACACATCCCTTTGATAGTATTATACCTTTTATTCCTGCTGCATGAGATGTTCTTATAATAGTGCCCATATTTCCTGGATCTTGTATAGAATCTAAATAAACATAGACATCAGTTGTAATAGTAAATTTATAATTTTTAGATGAAACCACTGCAATAATTCCTTGAGGTGTATCTGTTAAACAAAGTGATTTAAAAATAGAATCCTTAACTATGTATACATTTCCCTCATAGGATTCTTTTATAAAGCTATTTTCCCATTCATTTAAAGCGCTTTCACTAACTACAATTAAATTAATAGCAAAAATAGATTTCACAACTTCTTTAACAAGCTTCCACCCTTCCACTAAAAACTTTTTTTCCTCAACTCTATATTTTTTCATATGCAGCTTTTTAATATTTTTAACTATGTTATTTTCTTTATCAATTCTTTCTATCATACTATCTTACCGTAAAAATGAAGTTATTTTATCTATGTCTTGGTTTTTACAAATGCAAACTATAATATCTCCATCTCTCAATACATCTTCATTATTAGGTGAAACTATTATTTCTTTTTCTCTTTTAATAGCAACAACGCTTATATGATATTTTTCTCTAAAGTTCATTTCATATATACTTTTATCCGTCCATTCATCTGGAACAACCAGCTCATTTACGCGATAATCATCTGATAATTGTATATAGTCTAGAACGCTAGAAGAAACAATGTTATGTGCAATTCTAATACCAATATCATTTTCAGGTTGAATTACTTTATCTGCTCCTATTTTATATAAAATCTTTGAATGTATTTTATTAGATGATTTTGAAACAATAAATGGAACTCCTAATTCTTTAAGCGCTAAAGTTACCATAATAGATGCTTGAATGTCTGAACCAATCGCAACTACTGCCACATCAAAATTTGACACACCAAGCTGTTTAAGCGCTGCTTCATCAGTAGCATCAAAGCACATTGAATGCGTTACAAAATCTGAAATTTCCTCAACTTTATGAACATCAGAATCCACAGCAACAACTTCACAATCAAGTTTATACAAGGTTTTAGCAACAGAAGATCCAAATCTTCCAAGGCCAATTACTATATATTGTTTATTTGCCATTTTACACCTCTACCCAATTAGTATTTTTTCTTCTGGATATTTTATATGACCAACCGTTTTAGTTCTACCTAGTGCTATTGCAACTGTAAGTGGACCTACTCTTCCAAGATACATAGTAAATGATATTAATATTTTGCTAACCCAGTGAAGCTTAGGTGAATAATCTAAAGAAAGTCCAACAGTTCCAAATGCTGAAGTAACTTCATAAAGGTAGGTTTCAAGGCTCCCTTTATTTCCTTCTATTATACTTAAAAGCATAGTCATGATAACCACTAGTAAAAATCCTGTTATAAAAACTGTAAATGCTTTTTTAATAAGATCCTTTGATATAGACTTTTTAAATAAAGTAGTATCTTCATGACCTCGAATAGAATGATAAATGGATACTATGACAACTGCAAAGGTAACAGTTTTAACTCCACCTGCAGTTGAACCTGGTGATCCTCCAATAAACATAAGAATAATTGTCAAAAGCTTACTTGATCCTATCATACCTGTTGTACTAATTGATGCAAAACCAGCTGTTCTAGGAGTAACTGACGCAAAAAAAGAATTTAATATTTTATTAAAAATATTCATATTCCCCATGGTATTTGGATTATTATGCTCAAAAACAAAGAATAATATAGCTCCTAAAATTAATAATGATGTAGTGACTATAAGTGTAAGTTTTGCATGAAGAGACATTTTTCTTTTTGATCTTGTATATGCATATAGCTCAATTATAACTCCAAATCCAATACCGCCTATTATAATTAAAAATGCTATACATATTATAATAACTGGATTTTGATTAACACTAATCATATTTTTAAAAGGGCCATATTCTAGCCCCAAAATATCAAAGCCAGCATTACAAAATGCAGATACAGCATGAAATACTCCATAGTATAAACCTTTTAAAAAACCAAATTCAGGTATAAACTGAGTAGATAAAATAATTGCAGCAATACCTTCAATCCCAAATGTAAACTTTAACACACTTTTTGTCATTTTTACAAGGCCTTGTATATTTAATGAATTAAAAGCTTCTTGTACAATAAGCCTTTCAGATAATGTTATCTTTCTTCCTAATATCAAAGATATTAAAATAGAAAATGTCATAAATCCAAGACCGCCTATTTCAATTAAAAACATTAGTATAGTTCTACCAAAATAATTCCAATGAGTTCCTGGGTCTAACGTAATAAGTCCTGTAACACAAAGTGCTGACGTTGCAGTAAATAAACAATCTAAAAAAGGAGTATGTATGCCCTTATTAGTGGATATAGGTAACGTTAAAAGAGTTGCTCCTATTAATATTAAAATTGCAAATCCTATGGATAAAACTTGAACTGGAGTCAATTTAAGCTTATTTGCAAATTTTTCTTTCATTTATATATACCTCAAAATATATATCAAATTTAAAAATTAAACAAATATTTTATATTTAAGTATTAAATTTGTTTTTTTTAAAATTAAAAAGCTCTAGAAGATGATACCATCTTATACAGCCCTTTTTCTTATTTTATGCAAGCTTCTTTTTAGCTATATCTACAAGTTTGTTAAATGAACTTGGATCGTGAATTGCTATTTCAGAAAGCATTTTTCTATTTATTTCAATACCTGCAAGCTTAATCCCATTCATAAATTTTGAATATGAAAGTCCATTCATTCTAGTTGCTGCATTTATTCTTGCAATCCATAATCTTCTAAAATCTCTTTTTCTAAGTCTTCTTCCAACATAAGCATTTCTAAGTGCTCTTATTACAGTTTCATTTGCAGTCTTAAATAATTTTGATTTAGCTCCATAGTAACCTTTTGCTAATTTTAATACTTTTTTATGATTTTTACGAGCATGAACAGCCCTTTTTACTCTTGACATTTAAATCTCCTCCTTCTAAGCGCTAAACATATGGCAACAATTTTTTATAGGTTTTAAGCTGCGTTTTAGAAATTAAGCCACCTTTTCTAAGATTTCTCTTTCTCTTTGATGATTTTTTAGTTAAAATATGACTTCTAAATGCTTTACCTCTTTTAAATTGACCAGTTCCAGTTTTTCTGAATCTTTTAGCTGCTCCTCTATGTGTTTTCATTTTAGGCATAAAAATCTCCTCCAAAATTATATTTACTTTTTAGGAGCTAAAAACATAGTCATACTCTTCCCCTCAAGCTTTATACCTTTTTCTACTACACAAAAATCCTGAACTTTCGAAAGGAATAATTTGAGTATGTCTTCTCCTATATATGAATGCTCCATTTCTCTTCCTCTAAAGCGGACTGACACTTTTACTTTATCTCCTTCTTTTAGGAATTTCTTAGCATTGTTTGCCTTTATGTTTATATCGTGTTCTTCAATTGTTAAGCTAAGCCTTAATTCTTTTACGCTTATAATCTTTTGTTTCTTTTTAGCTTCTTTGTCTTTCTTTGCTTGTTCATAATAAAACTTATTATAGTCCATAATTCTACACACAGGCGGAGTGGCGTTGGGCGAAATCATGACTAGATCTAGTTCTTTATCAAGTGCCCTTTTAAGAGCATCCTTACCTGAGTAAATTCCAATCATAGTTCCATCAGAATCAATTAATCTTACTTCTTTTTCTCGAATTTCTTCATTAACAAGAAAGTCTTTGTTAATATTAAGACACCTCCATAAATTATATAAAAAAAGACGGTTTAAACCGTCTCTTAATACTTTAGCTATATCTTATCAATACAAAGCAATAAAGTTTGAACCATATGAGCTTTCGCCTATGGTGAGAAACGGCGTTTCTTCTTCCTTAACATGTGAATTATATACTATTAAACTACATTGTGTCAAGTGATTTTTCAGAAATTTCTTTTAAAATATTATTTGTAAACTCATCTAAGCTTAAGGTACCAATATCCCCAGACTTTCTTGTTCTTACAGCTATAGTATTTTGTTCCTTTTCTTTATCACCTACAATGATCATATAAGGTATTTTTTGAAGCCTAGCTTCTCTTATTTTATATCCAACCTTTTCATTTCTAACATCTAGTTCTGCTCTAAGACCTTTTTCTTTTAATTTTTCTGCAACCTCTTTAGCATAATCAGCTTGATTATCTGTAATGTTTATAACCTTTACTTGAACTGGAGATAGCCATGTTGGAAATGCTCCTGCAAAATGCTCAATTAAAATTCCAATAAACCTTTCAATAGATCCAAGTACAGTTCTATGAATCATAATAGGTCTTAATTTTGACCCTTCAGGTCCAATATATGTTAAATCAAATTTCTCTGGGAATTGATAATCAAGTTGAATTGTTCCACATTGCCAAGTTCTTCCTATGCAATCTGATAAGTGGAAATCAATTTTAGGTCCGTAAAATGCTCCATCGCCTTCATTTACTTTATAAGAAAGTCCTGATTCTTCCAATGCTTCTCTTAAAGAATTAGTTGCAATTTCCCAATCTTCATCAGATCCCATGGAATTTTCAGGCCTTGTGGATAACTCTACATTAAATTTAAATCCAAATAATTTATAGAAATATTCATCTAGTCTAATTACACCTAAAATTTCATCCTTTATTTGATCCTTAGTCATAAAAATATGTGCATCATCTTGAGTAAAACATCTAACTCTCATAAGTCCATGCAGAGCACCGCTCTTTTCATGTCTGTGTACAATACCAAGCTCACCCATTCTAAGTGGAAGGTCTCTATAAGAATGAAGATCCTCGCTATATATGAGTATTCCCCCAGGACAATTCATAGGCTTAATACAATATCCTTGCTCGTCAATTTCACTAAAATACATATTATCTTTATAGTGATCCCAATGTCCTGATCTATGCCACAGTTCTTCATTTAGCATAATTGGAGTTTTTATTTCGCTATATCCTGCTTCTACGTGTTTTTCTTTCCAGAAGTTTTCAAGTATATTCCTTAAAACCATGCCTTTAGGTAAGAAAAATGGGAAACCAGGACCTTCTTCTTTCATCACAAATAATCCTAATTCTCTTCCAAGCTTTCTATGATCTCTCTTTTTTGCTTCTTCAAGCATAGTTACATAATTATCCAAGTCTTCTTTTTTAAAAAACGCTGTTCCATATATCCTTTGGAGCATTTTATTTTTTTCACTGCCCCTCCAATAAGCTCCAGCAAGGCTCATAAGCTTAAATGTTTTTAAACCTCCAGTGGATTTTAAATGAGGCCCTGCACAAAGATCTGTAAATTCCCCTTGTTTATAGAATGAAATTTTTTCATCCTCAGGCAAGTCTCTTATTAATTCTACCTTATAAGGCTCATTTGTATCCTCTTCAAATTTTATAGCATCGAGCCTAGGAAGTTCAAACCTTTCAATAGACAAATTTTCTTTTATAATTTTATTCATTTCTTTTTCAATCATAGCTAAATCATCTGGAACTAAAGAAATATCTAAATCAATATCATAGTAAAAACCCTCGTCAATAGATGGACCTATGGCAAGTTTTGCATCTTTATATATTCTTTTAATAGCTTGAGCCATTATGTGAGAAGCAGTATGCCTTAAAACATGAAGGGATTCTTTTCTTCCATCATCGCTTGTCAGTATTTCAACGTTGCACTCGCAGAGAACATTAAACCTTAAATCTACCAAATCTCCATTTACAATTGCTCCAATAGTTTTTTTCTGAAGGCTTAAGCTTAATTTACCAGCTAAATCATAAATAGAAATTCCCCTTTCTACATCTAAACTGTTTCCATCTTTTAGTGTAATTTTCATATCCCTAACCTCCTTTTAAATATAAAAAAAAACCCATCCCAAACATGGGACGAGTTATCGTGATTCCACCCAAATTATTAATTAAAAAATATAACAACATATTTTAATTAATCACTCAATATTTTTAACGCATGCTATGCGGAATAGCTTACTAAAATTTCAGCTATCAACTCAGATGGTGGTTTTCTTTGGCACTTAACTTAAGGATATCTCAGCTATTATCCTCTCTCTGTAAATTGTAATCCAAATACTCTTCCTCTTCATAGTTTTTATTTTTGAATTATATCATTAGTTAAAAGTGTTGTCAACTAAATATTCCTTTGTTTTATTATAATTCTTTAGAGGTTTGAAATAATTGTATTCGTAAAAAAATGCTCTATCTTCAAAAACCTTTTTAATAGTATCTAGTATTTCTGTATTTAAAGCGTTATCAGTACCATATACAAATACATATTTAGGGCACTGAGTTATAAGTCCTGAAATTATCAAATCTTCTGTCTTAATTATCTCAGTGCACTCTAAAGTGTTTAATCCAGTGGAGAAAAGATCTAATATATCTTCACCATATTTATTTTTTATTAAATATTCACCGTTTCTTTCAACTAATATGTGAACTTCATCTAATTTATTTTCTTGCATTTCAACAAAATATTTTAGAAGTTTTATAAACTCATTGTATTCTTTTTCAATCATAAATCTTTCAACTAATTTATTAATTGCCACTTCTAATTCATTATCTATTTTTTTTGATCTAAATTTAATAAATCCTTCTATGTTTAATTCATCGTATTCGTTAAAATAATTAGCAATTATATTTATGATATAGTTTTTAGTATTTATGAAAAAAATGCTATCGTCATCTATTTCGTACTCTTCATTTAAAAGAATCCCTTTATACATCTCTTCAATTTCAGCATAATCGTTATAATTTAGATACATATAGTTATTTTTTAAATATTTTTTCAATTTTGTATTCATAAAATTGTTTATTATTATTTTATAAATTATAACAGAAAGATACAGCTTGAATTTGCTTTTTGGATCCTTAACATCTCCCTTATAAGAAAATTTAATCTTATTTATATCATCATTATTTTCATTTTCAGCGCTTACGAAAAATTTATTTTTAGTATATAAATATTCTATTAAATTATCTACTTGTGCTTTTATAAAATCTACTTCTTCATGATAGTTTAACGTATATAAGTACATTTAAACACCTCTAATCTAATTTTGTTTTAAAATATTTTCATATCTAGTATGTGTTTTAATGTTTCCAATATACATTTTTTTATTTCAATAAAAGACGCTTTAAAAATCCTTATTGACTATTATTATTTAAGAAACTATTGAGGTTATTTACTCCTTGTTTAAACATCTCGTCCGCTTTTTCCAGAAGTTCTTTTTTATCGCTATTTATTCCTTCATTGGCATTTTTTGCCCCATTAGCTAAATTTTTCATGCATTCATCAATTTTATTTTTTAAATCAGCATCACTTGTAGGCACATTTGTTTGTATAACCTCATTAGCTTTATTAGCTAAATCATTAAGTTCTGATATGATTTTTTGCTTGTTTTTTTCATAGTTTACACTGTCTTTTAATAGATCATTTAATCCATTTAAGCTTTCAGCAACAGTCTTTAACTTTTCATCATATTCATTCCAACTAAAAGTACTGTTATCAGTTGTACTATCCAAAACAATTGTATCAGTACTTGTTATATTATCTGATGTATTTTTATTGCAGGATAAACATGATAATGAAAAAACTGAAAAAACTAAAAAAACTATTAAAATTATATTTCTTTTATTTATCACTGTCTCTTCCCTCCAAATTTAATAAAAACTTCTTAATATGTATTCCTCCTGCATAACCTGTTAAGCTTCCATCTTTTCCTATTACTCTATGACATGGTATTATAATCGGTATTGGATTCTTACTATTTGCATTAGCTACAGCTCTAACCTTTTTTTTATCACCCATTATTACAGCTTCATCTTCATAACACATTGTCTTTCCATACTCTATTGTTTTTAAAACATCCCAACATTTTCTTTGGAATTCTGTGCCCATAGGGTCTGTATTAACCTTAAACTCTCTTAAACTACCATTAAAATATTCACTCAGTTCATTAAAAGCTTGACTTAAAACTTCATTATCATTGCTATCGTAAGCTTCTTTTAAAATCGAATCCTCTTCATTTTCAAATAATATCCTCTTTAAATTGTTCTCATCAGCAATTAAAGTAATGTTGCCAATTGGACTATTCATTTTTCTATAAAAAAGCATTTTATCACTTTCCTTTACTCAATAATACTTTTAATCTCATATTAATCTTAATGAAGACTTACTTCAACACAAAAACTATAAAATATTTAAAAAATGATTTAAATGATTATATTTCAAAGATTTAGCATGTAATTAATAATTTTTACTAAATGGTAATATTTATGTACTAATATTTACAATAAATTATAGTTAGAATGAAATATATGTGATATAATAATACCCAATATAATAAACACGTTGTAAATCCTTAGGTGAAAAAAATATGATAAATGAATTAAAAAATTTAGAATTGATTCAAATCACTCTTCCAGCAATTGCAGTTTTATTATCATTTATTTCAATATATTGCAATGCAAATATTATTTTGTCACTATATAATGAACATGCAGGTACTTTGCAAAAGGTAATTTTCTCTTTTATTTGTGGACCTATTGCATCAGTTTTACCAATATATACAGCATACTTTCTTGGAGGTTCAATGAAAATGTCTCCATTTATGTACCTTGTTTTTCGGAATATTAATCCTATTTTCGCTCTCCTTTATGCTTACTTAGGGATAAAAATATTGGGACTTTCTTCCGTTCGCTCATTTAGAATTATGAGCATATCTTTCCTGGTACAAATGGCAGAAACTAATCTCATCTTGTTTATTGGTTCTACAATTTTTACGCAACTAGATTCATTGCATTATGATATAGACAAAGATTTTAAGCAGCAATTTGTTGTGTTAATTCTCATATTAACTATTTATTTTATAAGCATTAAGCTAATAAAGCGCTGGAAATCAATTATAAAAATTTCTGACAGCCTGTTTACAAATATTAAAAAGGAAATTGTAATATATTTCCTACGTTCCTCAATAGTCTTTGCTTTAGCAGTCTCAATTCCTCTTTTTATGCAAGAAAAATCCCTAGCATATTTTCTTATTGCTTCAATCATTTGCTTAATATTGATTGTCCGTATTTTAGAAGACTATAGAAAAGCGCTAACTATAGAAATGGAAAATATGGCAGCTCATATTAATATATACAAAGAAACAGTTGAAGATTTTCGAGGAATAAAGCATGACTTTTACAACATACTTCAAACTTATGGAGGTTATCTGGAAATAGGCAACCTTGAAGGCTTGCGGCATTATCATTCAACCCTTAAACAAATAACCACTGAAGCAGGAGATGCACTGAATCTCAGCGCTTACATGGATAAAAATCCTTCTTTAATTTCACTTATTTACAACAAGGTAGCAACGGCCAAGCAATTTGGAGTTCATATAGATGTCACAATATCAACTGATCTTTCAAACCTAAATTTATTCATTGATCCAATGGATTTATGCCGTGTACTTGCTTGCTTATTTGATAATGCAATTGAAGCATCTTGTGAATCTGAACAAAAGCATATTCAATTCACAATTAAGTCTAAGTTGCCATCCTCTGTGCTAATAATATTATCTAATAGTACTAGTGTTTCAGTTGATACAGCAGAAGTTATTAAAAATGGCTTTACGAGCAAGCAAAATCATTCAGGAATTGGCCTTACAACAGTTCAAAATATTTTAAGAAAATATGGTAATTGCAGCTTTCATATGAATTACTATAATAAAGAAATTACCATATATATTGAATTAATTGATAACAGCCATGTGGGCAGTTAAAATTTATTTATAAATCTTTAAAAAAGAGCTTTCAAAATGAAAGCTCAAAATTCAGTATCTTATTTACTTATACTTTTTTTGCTTTTAATATTTGATAAAATAATATATATAAAATATATTCCACAAATTACTAAAGCAATTCTTAAAATAATAGTTATAGGATCAAGTGCTCCAAGCCTATAGCCATCATACAAAGTAGCTAAATTATAAACTACATCTGTAACAAACATTAAAATTCCAACATACCATCCTATTATTTTTTTTCTAAATAGCAAAATAGATGCCATAACCCCAAAGACGACAATTAACAACAAAATATAATTGTACCATGGCAAATATTGAAATGAGAAGTTAAAGCTTTTAAAATAATATCCAAAAAGCGAACCTCTTAAAATGGTTAAAAAAATGATATAGTATAAAATATTAAAACCCCCTGCCCTTTAAAAGATAATATTATTTTTTCAAAATATCAACTTCAATCCATGGAGCTTCTTTAAAAAAGTTTGCTTCTGTGTCGTATTTTTTTGAATACACAACTTTAGTTATGCCAGAGGCAATTATTAACTTTGAGCATTCTAAACAAGGCTGAGCAGTTACATAAATAGTTGCACCTTTTCTCTCTTCTGGTGAACATTCCATAATGGCATTAACCTCTGCATGAATCGTTCTTTTACAATGGTTTCCTATCATTAAGCAACCTACGTCTTCACAATGAGGTAGTCCTGACGGACTTCCATTATATCCTGTGCCCTTAATTCTTTTATCTTTAACAACTATTGCACCTACATGAAGCCTAGGGCATGTACTTCTTTCTTTAATCATAAAAGCAATATCCATAAAATATTGATCCCATGTTTTTCTCATATCATACCTCTACTTTCTTTAAAGCAAAACATCTATAAAGCGTCCACTTATTATTTTGAAATTTATATATTTCTATATTGTCAAAGTATAATTCAAAATAGCATTTAAATTCAAGAATATAATTCCAAATAAGCTCAAAATTTGTCTGAACATTCTTTGAAGCAAGGGTAATATGAAATTTTTTATCCTTTCCATCCTTTTTATCAAAAACCAAATTCACCTTTAAAAGCTCATCTATCAATGTGTCGTGAAGCTTTTTAGCATCTTTTGTCATTTTTACATCCATATATACAACTCTTTTTCCAAAATGATTAAACCCGTCAATTATATATTTTTCACTTTTTGCTATCTTTGAAAATTTTTCAATTGCATTTTCAATGCAGCTTATATCTTCCATTTCAAAAGGAGTTTTTATTGTAAAATGTGGTGGTAATTTAGAACCCTTAGCATTAAATTTATAAAAAAGCTCTTCTTTTATCTTTTTGTTAAAATCTCCTGCAGAACCTTTTACGGAAGATACAATAACCCATAACATTTCCTTTTCCTCCTAAAACTATCTTCTAAGCTCCTTTGGAATAATACCATCGTCATTTATATGCTTTGTATCAGTATCGTTTAAATTCTCTTTAAGTTTAGCCATTTCCTCTTTATAGTTAATAGGTCTAGGAAATTGTAAATTATAATCATAATATTCACTGTTTAAATAATCTAAAGTTTCTCTTAGATACCCATAATCTACGTTAAGGCTCTCTAAATCTAATTTTAAATTTTTATATTGATCAGCTAAGTTATTAAATTTATCAATAGCTTGTTTATGTAATGTAAACTTAAAATAATTCATATAATCTTTATTGTATAATACCATAGCCATAATAACTATTGATAAAACAACGGAAAATATAAGCATTAATTTTGAATCAGTAAACAAAAATATAATTAATGAAATACACATTAAAGATAAAAAAAATACTTCACAAATCCTAAATAATTTAAATTTAGAACTATAGTATTCGTAGCTTTTTTCATGTAATTTGGAAAGATTTGCGCAATTTTTGTATTTATCAATAATAATGCTTTTATATTCCCATAAATTATTAATTTTCTCCTCCATAAATTTCCTCCTGTATTTAATTAACTCTGGATTCTCATATTATAACATTTAAATACATAATAACAAAGGTAATTTATAACTAAAATACATAATAATATATTAGTGCATATTAATCATTCTCTTGCCAGTATGTAAATATTTCCAATCATATAACGATATAATTTTAATATTTATTTTATCTTTAAAGTTATATAAACCTTTAATCTTTAGAAGCATGTCTAATATTACTTCCTTACTAAGTGCATTCCATAAAAAAGTAAAGAAAATAAATTCAAGCTTATCATTTAAATATTCTACCGTATAATCTATAATTCCAGGTAATAAAAATACTAATTCATCAATCATAGGAATTGAAATTTCACAGCCATGAAAATTAAAAATACCATCAAATCTACCCTTAACATGATCAAGTAGCTTACCTTCTATGCCACAAGGGCATTTATCCTTTAAAAACCTTCCAATATCTCCAGTTCTATAGCGTATTAAAGGCATGCCCTTTCTAGTTAATGTTGTAAATACAATTTCCCCAAATTCCCCATCAGAAAGCACAGATCCATTTATAGGATTCACTATTTCAAAATATAAATCTTTTTCTCGTATGTGAAGCCCATGGTGATATGTGCATTCAACAGCCCCTCCAAGTCCTGCTTCAGTAATGCCATAGTGATCAAACACTTCGCATGAAAATAGATCCTTTAACTTTTCTCTAACTGTATTAGGAAAATAGTCAGAGCTAACCAAAACGCCCTTTAATTTCTTTTTTAATTTTTTATGCTCTACATATTGGCCAAATGCATAAAGCAAAATTGGAGGAGCAATAATGGAATCAGCTTCACCAAATTCATCTAAAATGCTCTGGAAATTTTTAGGCATCCCAACGTATATAGGCTCCACACCATCTTTAACTATACCTTTTACAATTAAATTTCCTATGCTATATTCACTGCCTTTAGGCATAAATATCATCATTTTTTTTCCATTTAATTGAGATAACCCCTTTTGAAAAAAGTCAATTGTAGATTCCAAATCGTCCTTTGTAAAAAAAATCCTTTTAGCTTCTCCAGTGCTTCCACTTGTAGGCAATGTTACAACTTTTTCAATTTCACCTTGAGAAACACACAGCATATTAATTCCAAACATTCTAATATCATCTGCTGTAGTAAATGGAAGCTTCTTAATTTCATCTAATGAATTTAATTTTAAGGGCATTTTTTTCTTTCTATAAAAAACGCTATATTGTGCATTGCTCAATGTCTCATTTAATTTTTCAAGCTTGTAATTTTTTAAACTAGTCATCTGAATCTTTTCCCCTATATAAAGGCTCTCCATAAATATCTGTAAGATTATATGCACAAAATGGTATTAGCCTCCCATCTTGGCTTACCTCATGTATATAGCAGCGCTTTAGCCTTTCAATATCTAAATTCCAAGCATCTTGAAAAGCCATTCCAGATATTGATAAAGTGCTAGAGTTTCTCTTTCTTAAAAATGCATCAAAGGAATCTGCCTTGTACAAAGACTTATTTTTTGCATATGATTCCTTTTGAATAGTCCATTTATGCGCTACTACTTCTCTAGATTTTTTGCTTGTAGAACAACAGCTTTGCTTATTTGTTTTTATTTTTTTAAAATGCCCATCTTCAATAATATAGTCGCTATGAAATGAACAAAAAGGATGTTCAGCATTTCCATGTGAAAAATCATCATAATTTATTTCATTGTTCATTTGCTTTTCCATTTCTAAAATAAGTTCTGGTATTACTAATCTATCATCATTTGTTGGAATCTCTTTATACCTTCCAAAAAAACTAATAGGTTGAAAGTTAACTCCACGAATAATAGGCAAGTTATTAGCAGCAAATTTCAAAATATCTCCAATTTCATGTACATTTACACCTTTTTTTATAGTAGGAACTAAAACCACACCTACATTTACCTTTTTACAATTTTCAATAGCTTTTAATTTAATTTTAAGGAGCTTCATCCCACGAAGTTTAATATAGCTTTCATCGCTTAACCCATCAAATTGCAAGAAAACTGTATTTAACCCAGAATCAACTAGAGACTTTAAATAATTTATATCTTCTGAAATTCTAATGCCATTTGTATTTATTTGAAAAAATGAAAATCCTTTTTCTTTTCCCATTTTAATTATATCTGGAAGGTCATTGCGAATTGAAGGCTCTCCTCCTGACAATTGAATATTAAAAGGGCCACCATGGGATATAAGCATGTCATACCATGAGTTTATTTTATTTAAATTAGGATCTTCATTTAAACCTTCACTGCTTGATTTTGCAAAACAAACAGGGCAATTTAAATTGCATTTAGATGTTACTTCAAGTAAAACGCAACATGTTGATTGAAGGTGCTCTCCACATATGCCACAATCATAAGGACATCCCTTTTCAACTTTAGTTTGTGGATTTTCATTTATCACATTAGCAAGAGGGCCTTTCCAAGCTTTGAAGCTGGAAAGGCCTTTCCATGCTATAACAGAAAATTCACCATGCCTTTCACATTTTTTTTCGAAATAAATATCATCATTTTTTTCTACATAAAATGCATCTATCTTTTTTAAACAGTAAGGGCACACACTTTCTGTCTTTGATAAAATATTACTCATAAACGTCTATACCATTATCCGATAGTATTTCCATAGCTTTTGTAAAACATTTTGCTACAAGACCTGGACAAAACTTCAT
Source organism: Clostridiaceae bacterium (assembly GCA_031549885.1). Taxonomy (GTDB): domain Bacteria; phylum Bacillota; class Clostridia; order Clostridiales; family Clostridiaceae; genus WQUF01. The sequence goes on along the minus strand of JAVBPD010000083.1, from coordinate 22,764 downwards.
TCTAGATTCTCTATCTTCTAAAACTAAATCTCTACATTCAGTGCTTCCAAACTCTTCTTCAAACCAATTTACAAATTCCTTTACAAGTTTTCTATAAAGCATCTTTGCTTCTTCATCGTTTAAATCCTTTACTATGTAGCTACTTATTAAGCAAGCTCCTCCTGTTAAAGCTCCACAAGCTTTTCCAGATGACATTCCACCTCCTAAGCCTGCCATAGCGTAAATTACATCTTTATTTTCAGCATTTCTCATTTCTTGAGATAAAAATAACATTGTTTGACTGCAATTTAAGCCAGAAACCATAAGGTCCTTTACTCTCACATTAATATCTTCCATCTTATTCATCCCCTTTAACTTTTTTAAAAATTCCATAAAAATAGGAAATATCTTTTAAGTTCATCCCTTTAGGCACACAAGTTTTAAATTCATCTAAATCGTCAAAATTCCAAATTAGATAGTTTACAAAATCTTGCCATTCCTTATGAGCTAATTGAATCTCTACTATCTTAAATGGAAAACCACTTAAAAATTTATCATAAAAAGATTTATTGCAAATATCGCTAATTAAGAGCACTCCTTCTTTCTTTAATACACGGTTAATCTCGTGAATACATAACTTAAAGTCTCTTAAACCGCTTAAAACACATTCACAAATAATAGCATCAAAATACTCATTTTGAAATGAAAGATTTTTTACATCTTCCACCATAAACTGAATGTTCTCATGATAAAAGGTGTCTTTAGCCTTTTTTATTAAATCTTCAGATATATCTATGCCAACTACATCAAACCCCATAGTTTTAAGCATATATGCACTTTCACCAGCACCGCAGCCAACATCTAATACCCTTCCCTTATTAACTTTGCTATTATTAATCATCTTAAGAGTTAAATCAGATCCACCAGGATGCCTTCCTATAGGCCAAAGATCTTTTTCATATATGCTCATCATTTATCCTCAAGAGATTTTTCCACATGAAGCATTTTCCCTATAGCAAGTTCTTCAGGAACAAATACCATACCACATTTAGGGCAACATGGAAGCTCTACAGGAAATCCATTCCCTAAATAGCTTACTTCAACTTTAGAAAGCACTAACTTCTCATTGCATTTTATGCATATTAAATCAATATTCTCTTCATTTAAGCCTGTTTCATATTTTTTTTCATCGTTCATCTTTTACTCTCCGTTAACATTCTATGGCTATATGTGTTATATATAAAATAACCATCTTCATAAGGCTCATACTCCACCCAAAATGTCACATTTTTAGGCCTATGGCTCACAATATAATGCTTTGTTTTAGGGTCATAGAAAATTGAATTATTAAGATTTCCAAATTTTATTGCACTTTGAACATCGCTTTTTAATATCATATTTTCTTCTAATTTATACAAAAGATCATCATTAAAATAAAGTTTAACATCTTCCTCCATATTCATATCTTCACCCCATATTTCATTTAAAATGGAAGCTTTAAATTTCGTTCTATTTTCTTGTCTTAAAGACCATGTAGGAGATTTTCTATTTATAGAATTTGTTTTATTATAAATCAATTCTAAAATGTGATAAGAATTAACTCCTTTTGATAAATATCTATCCCTACAATTGATGCAATAAGAAAGCACCTCTTTATCAGAAAGAGAATTATCTTTTATATTGCTATTTATTATCTCGTTAGATATAGATCTATTTGAATGTGAGGTAAGACCACCATATCCACAACATGATCCTTTTTCTTTGCTATCTTTCATTTCACAAATTTCGTTCCCCATTTTAAAAAGTAAAGAGCGAACTTTATTTTGAAAATCATAATCATTTCTTGCACCACAAGCATCATGAATGTATAGGCTTCTTTTATCTATATTTAAATTTTTTACATTCTCCTCAAGAATTTCATAAATGCTAATAACTTCAAGATTTGCTATATCTTTTAAAACATGATGACAATTAGGGCATGCTGTTATAATTTTAGGCGATCCAAGATCAATTAAACTAGTTTTAATTTTATTTAAAGCATCTTCAAATAACTTTTCTTCTCCACTCCAATGAGCCATTATCCCACAACAACTTAGCATTAATCCCAAATTCCCAGAAAACTTATTTAATAGATCTAAATAAACTTCCTTTACAAGTTCAGGTTCAGAAGCAGGCAATTGACATCCAGGAAAAAATATATAATCGCACTTATTACTATTAGGACTGCATTTTGCCATAAAGAACCTATCAGACGTGGAATATTCCATATCAAGCATGGCAAATTCAAAAGCAGATGGAGGCATCTTTTTGGTTTCATTCATCCTATTTCTAGCAGCTAAAAAAACATCAGCCATATTTAAACCATTTGGGCATATAGAACCACATTGGCCACACAAACTACAGGCATTTATCATCTCATTAGCATGGTGTATACCCATAGCTATAGAAAGATTGTTATAAACTTCTCTTACATATCGCTTAGGATAAGATTTGTAATGCTTCATAAAAGCACAGGATTTTACACATTCAAGACAAGTACACTGAACGCATCTTGCAGCTTCTTTCTTTGCATCTTCCTCTTTGTAAAATCTTTCTAAAGATTCTACAGGCTCCTCTTCTTTAAAATAAGACAAATTTGTAAAAAGAGTAGTTTCAAATGGCCCTTCTTTTTCACGGCTTGCATTAATAGAAACCTTTTGCATAAAGCGATCTATGGAAATTGCAGCCTTTTTACCGCTGTATATTTCAAAAATAGCAGAATATTCATCGCCATATTTTTCATTAAAAAACACACTTTTTAATTGGTTTAAATCGTTTGTAGAAAAATTACAAGAAATATAAACAGCATCATAAGAATTTTTATCCATAAATTCATTGATTTGTTCATTGCTTTCAAAAGATATGCATTTATCATAAAAAACTTTTACAGGAAATTTCAAAAGACTTTCTATTTCTCTCTCTATGGACTCTTTAGGCAAAATATCTCTTTCAAAGTCCCAAAGCCTCCCACCTAAGAAGCTTTTGGCTTCATAAATAAAAACCTTATAACCTTTTTTGCAAAGTTCCATTGCACAAGTCATACCGCTTAATCCTCCACCTATTATAGCCACAGATTGCATCTTTTTAGGTAAGAACATTGGACCTTTAGATGAAGGTTTTACTTTATTTAATATAGAAAGCTCTAATTTTCTTATTTCTATTGAGCCACCTATATCCTTTCTTTTGCAAGAATTTTTGCAAGGCCCATCACATATATGAGCAATAATTTCAGGGAATGGTATGGATTTTGAAAAAATTTGATATGCGCTGTTCCACTTATCTTCCCTTACATTGTTTATCATTTCCTTTGCATTTACATGCATAGGGCAAGAAGCAATACAAGCTGCTGGTTCTTCTTGAGTACATAAGTTTTCAAACTTAGAAAGTGTTTTTTGATCTACGATGTTTTTGGAGTTTACAGAATTTTTCATTTTATATCTCCTATTTTAATTTAAACTAAACCGGCGCAGGTAATTACCCTGAACCGGTTTATAGTTTAAGAATTTATTTTTTAAGTTCATCAAGGCCAGCTTTAACTTTTTCAGGAAGTGCTGGGATTTCTGTAATTCTAACTCCACAAGCGTTATATATAGCATTTAAAATAGCTGGATGAGGTGCACAAAGTGGAGCTTCTCCAACTCCTGAAGCGCCATAAGGTCCATTTTCTCTTGGAGTTTCTACATAAATAATTTCAAATTTATCTGGAATATCTTTTATAAAAGGCAATCCACAACCTACAAGTGTAGTATGCTTTTTAAGATCATCAAAGTCTTCGCTAAGTGCAAATCCAATTCCTTGAGCGATTCCACCATAAATTTGGCCATCAACTGCAGATTTATTCATAACCTTACCAACATCTGCAACTGTTAAGAATGATGTAACTTTTACTTCTCCAGTTTCAGTATCAACACAAACTTCTGGCATAAATAATTCATACATATATGTGCTAAATGGTCTTCCTTGAGCTGTTTCTAAATCACAGTTTGAACATATACTTGCTGTCCACTTTCCTGTATATTTTAATGGCAATTTTGCCTCAACCATTTCCTCATAAGTCCTATATGTTCCATCTTCTTTAGTCATAGCATTTAATAAATCTTCGCTTGCAACTCTAATAGCATTACCTGTCATAACATTAGAACGGCTTCCTCCTGCAGGACCGGATACTGGTGTTACACCTGTGTCATTCATTAAAAGTTTAATTTGTTCAGGTTTTATTCCAGCTTTTCTTAAAGTTTCATGAGCCATTGTTAATGATCCAATATCAGCTCCTTGACCATGATCTTCCCAGCTTGAAGCAACTAAAACATTGCCATTTGGTAAAAGCTCAACAAAAGCTTCAGAAGCATCAACACCATCAAGTCCGCATCCATATATACCTAAAGCAACAGAAGTACCATATTTGTATCTATCGCTTTCTTTATTTTTTTCTTCACATGCTTTTTTAGCCTCATAATATTTTGGTCTTAAAATGTCAAACATTTCTTCAAGAGAATAAACTTCTGGTTCTTGGCCTGTAATTGTTGTACATCCTTTTCTATATACGTTTTTATATCTTAATTCAAATGGATCTACGCCAATTTTTTCAGCTAAAATATCCATTAAAATTTCACTAGTCATTTCTATTTCTGGAGCGCCATATCCACGGAATGCACTTCCCCAAGCGTGATTTGTAGCCACTGTAAAGTTTTCTGTCCTTATATTAGGAACATCATATCCAGCAAAGTGGTATTGAGCAAGTCTAAGTGTAAGAAGATCTCCAAATTCTGAATATGGTCCATGGTCTAATATATTCTTTCCTTCAAGAGCTACGATTTTGCCATCTTCATCTGCGCCAACTTTTAAGTACATATAAACAGGTGAACGTTTTCCAGTGTATGTCAATTGTTGATGCATGTTGTAAACCAATGAAACTGGACGGTTGTCACAAGCTAAACATGCAACTCCTAATAGAGCTTCCATTGTTGGGCTGAACTTATAACCAAAAGTTCCTCCAGCTGGATTTTGCACTATTACAAGTTTACCAGCCTCAACGCCAATACCTTCACTTATCATTGCAACATGCAAATGAATTCCTATTGATTTTGAATGTATTGTAAGCACACCATTTTCATCAATATATGCATTTCCGCAATCTGGTTCAATATTTAAGTGTGGTTGTCTTGATGAATAAGCATTTACATCTGCCACATAAGCTGCTTTTTCCATAAAATCAACAGTGTCTTCGCCTTTTTTGTTGTTGATTTGGAAGTAAACATTTGGAACGCCTGGGTGAATTTCAATAGCATCATCTGCCATTGCATCTAATGCATTCATATAAGCTGGAAGTGGCTCAAGTTCCACTTTAACCATTTTTGCAGCTTCCTTTGCCTGCTCTTCTGTATCTGCAGCAACAATAGCTATAGCATCACCATATTGGAATATTTTTTCATCACATAATATTGGTCTATCCCAACCATCGCCTTTATTTGTAGGGAATGTAATAAGTCCTGTAATTTTATTTTTACCTTTAACATCTTTAGCTGTTATAACTTTATATACTCCAGGCATTTTTTCTGCTTCACTTGTATCGATAGATATTATGTTAGCATGAGAAATTTCTGCTTGAACAAGAGCAAGCCTTAAAGTATTAGATGGCATTTGAAGAGCAACATCTGCACCAAAGTCCCATGTTCCAGTAACTTTAGCCATTGCAGAAGGTCTATGATAATATGTTCCTGTTATTACATTTCCTACAGGCTTAAACAATAAATCTTCTTTTTCCATCTCTCCTCTTAATACTTTAGCAGCATCCATAACTGCGTCAACTAGAGGTTTATATCCTGTACAACGGCATGCATTGCGATATTTTTGGAACCAATCTCTAACTTCATCTCTTGTTGGCGATGGATTCTCTTCGAGAAGTTTTTTAGCAGACATTATAAATCCTGGGCTGCAGAAACCACATTGAGCACAACCATGACCCATCCAAGCAAGTTGAAGTGGGTGAAGGTTGTCTGGAGTTCCAATTCCTTCAATAGTTTCAATTTCAGTGCCATCAGCAATGGATTTCATCTTTCTAGTACATGCTCTTACAACTTTTCCATCCATAATAATAGAACAAGCACCACATTGACCATTTCCACAACCTACTTTACAACCAGTTAACATGAGTTGATTTCTCAATACATCTGAAAGAAAACTTTCAGGGCTTACAAGTAAACGCCTTTCATAACCATTGATTTTTAATGTGACTTTCTTCATATTCATCCTCCTGTAATTTATTTATAAAAGTTTAAATTTATAGCATGTGTATTTAATTGATTAATATACGTTTACACAATTATAATTGTAATATATAATGAAAAAAATATAATGGAGGTTTGTGCAAATGTATAAAGATATTGTTGATGAAATAACAAATTTATTTATGGGCTATTTAACAAAAAAAGATATAAAAGATCCATCTGAAATATCTTCATTAGAGAGATCTATTTTTGATAGCATTTCAAATAAATTAAACATGCAAAATCAGGCTAAAAATGATCTAATCCAAGCAGAAAACGCTGTAATCGAGGTAATTGACAAAAGCAGTAATAAACTTTACAGAAGATACTTAGAGCTAAATTATGTAGAAAACAGCAATGGATTACTACTTGAGGGAGAAGATCTAACAGGTAAAAAATCCAAAATAATCTTTATGTCAAATTCAGCCATTGTTAAATTTAATGAATTGAGAGGAAAGGGTATAGATAAACCAAAGTGTAAATAAATATTTACTATAAATCTAACCATCCTTTAAATCAATTATAGTCTTTTTATATGATTTTTCAAGTAAAATCTATTTATTTATTGCTGTTGACAATATTATTAAAATAGTATACAATACCTTATAAATTAGCACTCATTTATCAAGAGTGCTAATATTATGAAAAAACAATTTATTAATTAATAAATTGATACTAAAAAAGATATAATCTGCTGTAGAATTTATCAAAACACTATTATATTTTAATCCAATATCTTAAAATAACATTTCCATTTTCTTCAACTATTTCGTTTTCAAATACTCCACCACATTTAATAATTGTCCTTTCAGAAGCAATATTTCCTTTATCACAAGTTACAAGAACATTATCAATGCCTAAGTCACTGCATTTTTTAAGGGCAAATAAAAGCATTTTTGTAGCATAGCCCTTTCTTCTTTCAGATGGCCTAACTCCATAGCCAATATTTCCTCCAGCATTAAAGAGAAAATCATTTAATTCATGGCGTATTTGCACTGTTCCTACAATTCTTTCATGAGTAAAAACAAAATAAGTTGAACAATCCACCCATCCAGTTTGGGATGCTGTTTGAGCATTTGTAATCTTACAAAGCCAATCTTCATAATCATTTGTGTGAATAAAGCCTCCGCTACCATTAATATGATCTTCATTAAAATCTATATATTCCTGTTTATATTCTAAAGCTGCTTTCTTGTGCTCAATTGATGGAACTACAAATTTTAAATCTAAAGGAAGCCATGTTCTTAAATAATCTCTATTTATATCTATCTCATTAGATTCACTAGGAGTTATTATTTTCATATAAATATCTTCATTAACAGTAATTCTCATTTTATCTTTCTCCCTATATACATCAAATGTTCAGACCAACTGAGTAAATCTTCTCTTTCACATATTTTTTCACAAAAATCAAGCCAATGTTCTACTATTTCTTTAGACTTACTCATAATATTATCTTCACATGGTGAGGTAATACTTTCTTGCCCAATAAAATGTAATTTTTCAAGTGAAAATCTTTCCATAAAAGGTAATATTTCATCTTGATTTATAAAATAAGCTTTGGTAAAAGCCTGTCCTGAAAAGTCTCCATTATTTATAAAAGCTTTATAATATTCCAGTTCACTTTCATCAGTGCTAGCTATAATTTCTGGATCGCATTTCATTGCATAAATTATTCCTGCAATCATATTGATAAATGAAATAAAAATAGTTCCACCTGATTTTAAAAGTTTTAAAGCAGCATTAATTGCTTTTACCCTATCATGTTCCTCTAATAAATGGTACATAGGACCCATTAAAAGAATATGATCAAATTTTTCTTTAAAACCCTCATCAACTGTCCGTGCATCTCCAACAACACCCTTTAAATTAACATTTTGTTCTTCTGCACATTTAAGGGCAAATTTTACATTTTCATCAGATAAATCAAATAAAACCACATCACATCCCTTATTTGCTAGGTATAAAGAATACCTACCTGGTCCACCGCCAATATCTAGTATCTTATGCCCAGATTTAATGTACCTATCTATAAAACGGCAAGTGATTAAAAATTCTGGTCTATTATCAATGCGATTCCATTCGCTTAATACGCTAGCATTGTAAAAATTCTTAATTTCCTTAATAATTTCCTCCATACTTTACCTCCTTAAATAAAAAGCAGCTAAAAACTTTTATGCCTTTAGCTGCTTTATGATAATAGTGCTATTAGAACTTACTCTAATTTTAACCTACAAAAATCAAAAAGGACTAAAGCCTGAACAAAAGAACACCCAGACTCATTATTATTTATATTTAATTTTTTAATACTAAACTTAAACATAACATACCTCTTAGAAATTTATTTTTAATATCATATCACAACAAATATTAGCCTGTCAATGAAAACAATTTCTAGTTATATTTTTTATAAAAACTATAAATCTTGACAATATTATTAAAATAGTATACAATACCTTATAAATTAGCACTCATTTATCAAGAGTGCTAACATATTGTAATAAATGTAAAATGAGGAGATAATTAAATGGACAAAAAACAATTTAAAGCAGAATCCAAGCGATTATTAGATTTGATGATCAATTCTATATATACTCATAAAGAAATTTTTTTAAGAGAATTGATTTCTAATGCAAGTGATGCTATCGATAAACTCTGTTATCTTTCCCTTACAGATCAAAATGTAGGTCTATCTAGAAGTGATTTTGCTATTGATATCACAATAGATAAAGAAAACAAAATTTTAAAGATAAGCGATAATGGAATAGGAATGACTCAAGAGGATCTTGAATCAAATCTCGGCACTATTGCTAAAAGTGGTTCTTTAGAATTTAAAAATCAAATGGAAAAAGCTACAGACGAGGAAAAAGAAATTGACATAATTGGTCAATTTGGAGTTGGTTTTTATTCCGCATTTATGGTTTCTGATGATGTTAAGGTATTATCAAAGGCTTATGGACAAGAAAAAGCATATTTATGGGAAAGCGAAGGAGCAGATGGTTATACTATAAATGAAGCAAGCCGTGACAATGCTGGTACTGATATTATATTAAAGCTTAAAGAAGATACTGAAGATGAAAAATACAGTCGCTTTCTTGAAACTTATACCATAGAAAATCTTGTTAAAAAATACTCTGATTATATAAGATATCCTATTAGAATGGAAAAGGAAAAATATGTTCCTAAAAAAGATGGCGAAGAAAATGACACTAAAGAATTTGAAATAGCAACGCTAAATAGCATGATTCCAATATGGCAAAGAAATAAAAATGAGTTAAAAGACGAAGATTATGAAAATTTCTATATGGAAAAATTCTTTGATTTTGAAAAGCCTTTAAAATGGGTCCATGTAGATGCTGAAGGCGTTGTTACTTATAAATCCTTACTATATATACCTGCTAAAGCTTCATATGATTTTTACACTAGAGAATATAAAAAGGGATTGCAACTTTATTCAAGCGGAGTTTTAATCATGGATAAATGTGAAGATTTGCTTCCTGACCACTTTCGCTTTGTTCGTGGTGTAGTTGATTCTCCAGATTTATCTCTTAATATATCACGTGAAATGCTTCAACATAGCAGAGAACTTAAAACAATAGCTGCAAACCTTGAAAAGAAAATAAAATCAGAGCTTTTAAAATTGCTCAATAATGAGAGAGAAAACTACGATAAATTTTACAAGAGTTTTGGAATGCAGTTAAAATATGGAATAGCATCTGAATATGGAATGCACAAAGATTTATTAGCTGATCTTCTTTTGTTTTCATCTTCAAATGGAGAAAAGTTAACTACTCTTTCAGAATATGTTTCTCGCATGAAAGAAGATCAAAAGAATATTTACTATGCAACTGGAGATAACATTAAGAACATTTCAAATCTTCCTCAAGCTGAACTAGTTCGTGAAAAAGGTTATGAAATACTTTATTTTACTGATGAAATAGATGAATTTGCTATACAAATGATGAGAAATTTTGATTCAAAAGAATTTAAATCTATAAACAGCGATGATCTAGATTTAATTAGCGAAGAGGAGAAGAAGACGTCAAAAGAAAAATCTGAAGAAAGCAAAGACCTCCTTACATTTGTAAAGGAATCTTTAGGAGATAAAATTAAAGAAGTTAAGATCTCTCAAAAATTAAAAAATACTCCTGTGTGCTTAACTGCGTCCGGTGGTTTATCGTTTGAAATGGAGAAATATTTAAATTTAGTTCAACCAGAAACAGCTGCAAAAGCAGATAGAATATTAGAATTAAATTCCAACCATAAATTATTTATTAAATTAAAAGAGCTTTATGATCAAAATAAAGACGAAGCTAAAAAATATGTGGAAGTTTTATATAATCAAGCGCTTTTAATGGCAGGACTTCCTGTAGATGACCCAGTTGCATACTCCAATTTACTATTTGAATTAATTTAGATTAAAGGGCAGCTTAATTAAAATTTATTAGGCTGCTTTTTTATTTATTTTAAAAATTTATTTGGAAAGTATCTATTTTTGTTGTAAAATTAATTTATAACAGTGATTATGTAATTTTATTTCATTGCTGATATTTATTTAAAGTTTATAAAAAACTTTTTTAAGACAATGAATCCCATTAAATAATAAAACAATGTTATGATTAAGGATAGTATAAGTTGACTCTTTTGTAAAATCCTATATAATACATACTAATTGTGGAGGTAATCTAGTGAATTTTTTTGATTGTGTAAAATCTTCTGTAAGAAATATAACACATAATAAAATGAGATCTTTTTTAACAATGCTTGGAATAATTATAGGTATTTCTTCGGTTATAATAATAGTTGCTTTAGGAAGAGGAAGTACAGAGCAGATTACAAGCCAATTTGAGAAGATGGGTGCTAAAACTTTAAATATATCACCAAATATAGAAAAGGCATCTAAACAAGACTTATTAACAATTGAAGATATAAAGGCAATTCAAGATAGTGATCCAGATATATCAACTGTTTCCCCTCAGGACCAAATGACAGGAAGCCTTCAAATTCAAGATAATAAAAAACCAGTATACATATCTTTTGTAAATCAATACTTTCTTAACATAGGCGGAATAGATATGATGTATGGAAGATTTTTCAATCAAAAAGAATATGAAGATGGAAAAGCATATATCGTAATAGATTCTATGACAAGCCAAAAATTATTTAAAACTGAAAATTCCGTTGGGAGAGATGTTAGAGTAAATGTAGGCGGAACAGCTAAAATGCTAAGTGTAATTGGTGTTTTTGATATTTCACCTTATTTCTCTGGGATAGGTTCTGTAACTGAATCGGTTACTGTTCCAGGATTTGTATTTATTCCATTTACTTATAAACAAAATTTAGGCCTTTATAATAAAAATTGCAGCATGATATCAGCAATATTAAAAGATATAAATCGTGAGCAAGAAGTTGCTGATAACATCACAAAAAGCTTATCTATTAAGCATAAAAATTTAGGAAAAGATATGTATATCATTGAAAAAGCTAGTAAGCAGATGAGCAGCTTTTCAAGTATACTTAACATAGTAACCTTGCTAGTTATTGCAGTTGCAACTATTTCTCTCATAGTAGGCGGAATTGGAGTTATGAATATTATGCTTGTTTCAGTAACTGAAAGAACTAGAGAAATAGGCACTAGAAAAGCTTTAGGTGCAACAACAACAGATATTATGACTCAATTTTTGATTGAAGCTACTATAATGTGCTTTATTGGTGGAGTTATTGGTGTAGTTTTTGGTTTATCTGTTGCTTATTCTGTTTCATATTTTACAGGACTAAAATCATCTCCAACTGCTAGCATTATTGTCATTTCATTAGTTTTCTCTTCTCTTATTGGAATATTTTTTGGAATATATCCAGCTAAGAAAGCATCAGATTTAAATCCTATAGATTCTTTAAGATTTGAATAAAAATTGAGGCACATTTTTGTGCCTCAATTTTTATTCTATTATATTTTCAGTTTCAGTTTGTTTCTTAATTAATACATCTTGTATATGTACATTTACATTAGAAACTTTTAACCCAGTTAAAGATTCTACAGATTTTTTAACATTTGTTTGAACAGCTTTTGCAACTTCGGCTATTCTAACTCCATATTCAACTATGACATACAAATCTATTATCGCATTATCACCATTAATGGTAACTTTAACTCCTCTTGAAGGGTTCTTTTTACCTATGGATAATTGATTTATTCCTCCGGCTGATGTCATTCCAATTATGCCCTTTACTTCAATGGTAGAAAAATAAGTAATTGTTGAAACTACTTCTTCGGAAATTTTAACTATTCCACTCTCTTCTACTATGCAATCTTCTACCTTTTCATTTTCAATTTCCTTCATAGGTTCTCAAAACCTCCTTAAATTCATCATAGGATTATTATATCAAAAGTATTTTCTATCTGCAAATAATTATTTGTGTACTTCCATAGTAACATCTACTAGATTAGTAATCCTTACTATTTCAGTTTTTATTTCTCGAGCAGTTTTTTCATCAAGTGGCTCATCAGACTTTATAATAACATTAACTCTATCATTGTCTATTACACATACAACATCTTGATATCCTCTTGCCTTTAAAGAAAGTTCAACTTTTGATTCATAATTATTATTCATAGTTATATCTAAATATTTCGATTCAGCATCTTTTCTTGTTTCCTCTGAAATATTTTTATCTTCCATTACTACCTTTAACGTTTGAATTGTTTCAGAAAACTTTTGACTCCTTTCAGTTTTTGCAGCTGCAAAATATTCAGCTTTTAAATTGCTATCATCATCTTTTATATTGCCATTGTCCCCATCAAAAGACACAACCGGATTTTGAGCATCCTTATTTTCTGCAACATTTAATGGAGTATTTAACCTGGAAGCGAGCACCCCCGCTGTTGCTATTAATGCAAGTAGTACCACGATAATTATACCTTGTTTTCTATTCATATTTTCCTCCTAAAAAATTAATATTTAGCCATTGGATAAACCTTCACATTGTTCTCTTGTAAATTGAATAAATTTATCACTGCCTGTGTTATTTCTTGAGATACCTTTTTATCTGATGCACCTTCTGCAACAACAAACACACCTGTAATCTTAGGTTTTAATGTCTTAACTACAAATGGAGCATTGCTGCCACCATCATTAGCAACTACTATGTTATTTCCAATGTTCTTTTGAGTGGTAACTCTCTTTCCACCATTCTGATCTGTTTCTTCAGACGTAGATACTGAATCGCTGGAGTTAAAAACAGGTATCTTTTCATAACCTGATTCGAAATAAATCATAACTTCAACGTCACCTACACCTTTTACCATGCTTAAAGTTTCTTTCAGCTCATTTTTTAATGTAGCTTCATACCCATCATCTATATCATTAGATACCACATCTTGTGGTATGCTATTTTGTGATGACATATCTTTTGAAGAACTTGTCTTCTTATCAGAAGGAATATTTTGTGAGAATACAAATAATAAAACAGCAAATAAAAAAATTATTATTAAATTTCCTGTGTTCTTATTATTTAATTGCAATTTTAATTTAGCTAAGTAATCTTTAAATTTCATCCTCATCCCTCTATTACATTTATATTTTGAATAGCAATATTAAATTCCTCAGAAATAGAATTTATTATGTTTTCATATCCATTTTTCTTAATTTTTGAGTTATTGCTAGAAATTTCAATATCTTCAATAGGTTTTACCCCTAAAGGAAGTACAACAACAGTTATATTATCTATAGTTATAATGCCATCTAAATATTTAGACTTTGCTTTCACTTCATAACCATTACTAGGATATTTCTCCTTTAGAAAATCTATGACTAATTTTTGTAAATTTGTTTCAAATAATTTCATAGATGATTCCATAGTCTTTTCCATGCTATCTTCTCTATTTTTTTCCATATTTTTATTCACAGTGTAAAAATTTACAAAAAGATTATCTGCAGGCCTAAAATCCTTATTTAAAAGCGTTAAAACTGGAGATATCATCACATAAGTAAGGAGTAGCCCAAAAGTAAAATTAATATATTTTTTAAAAGCATTATTAGGCACTAAGATTTGAGCTGCAGTAAATATTATTAAAAGCGCCGCTATTTTTGTAATCCAATCTTTTAAAAAAACTATCATAATTTCCTCCTAGCATTATGTAATCAATGATTTTCCAGCTGATGCAAGTATTGAGAGTATTATAAAGACCATTACTGAAATTGTTATTAAACAAGATGCAATAAGTGTTAAACAATCCCCTGCAGCGTAAATTAAATCATTTAAATTGTTGTCACATACTGGCTGTATAATTGAAGCAGTAAACTTAAGCATAAATCCTGTTATAAGTATCTTTATTATTGGAACCACAATGATAATTACAACTACTAACATTCCTACAATTGAAACAGCATTTTTTAACAAAATAGAATATCCTACTACAGCAGCAATAGCATCTGAAAATGCTTTACCAACAACAGGTATAAAATTTTCCACTGCAAATTTAGCAGTTTTTTGAAATACTTGATCTAAAGTTTTTGTAGTCATAGATCTTACTGACAAAAGGCCAATAAATGTTGCTATAATCCCTCCTTGAAATGTAAGCGCAAATTGTTTAATAAAAGACTTTAATTTATCTATTTTAAAGTCCATGGACATTTTATCCACAAATAACATCACTGAATAAATAAGTATTAATGGTATAATAAAAGTTATGTAAATATTGGAGATAAAAGTTATACTTGAAATTATAATAGGATCCATTATAGCAGCTTCTGCAATACCTCCTGATGATGCAATTAAAGTAATGATCGTAGGTATTGAAGCAACAGTAAAATCACTTACATCCCTAATGGATTTAACAGCCAAATTTATATTTTCAGTAAATATCTTTGATATGAGTATAATTACTACAAGATAACAGCAAAAATATGCTACTTTACTTACTTCATTATCGCTAAATGCACGTTGAATGTTATTTGTAAATGAAGACATTAATGCTACAATTAATATAAAAGACATTATTTTTAAAGTTGATAAAAAATATCTAAATAAATAATTAGTTACTTTATTAAAGAGACTATTTTCTTCATTCTCACTTGATCCTTGAGTTATATAATTTCTAATAAAGCTATAGAAATCCATATGATTTAGCAAATCATACTCTTCTCCCATTTTAGAAATTTGCTCTTCTAAATTATTCAATTCCTGCCTGTGTTCGTTTATTACTGTATTTGGAACATCTGAGCCAAATGTATTTTTAGGGCAAAAACATAGAACTAACACAATTGTACATATTATAAACAAAACTTTTTTCATACATTCACCTGCATTATCTTAATAATTGATTCAAATACAGCAGTTAAAATAGGGATAGATAAAATTAAAATAAGTATCTTCCCTGCAAGTTCTATATTTTTAGCTAGTGCATTTTCACCTGCATCTTTGCACACTTCACTACAAAGAGTTGCAAGGAAGGATATACCTATTACCTTTAATACAACATCCATATAAATAAAATTTAAATTTGACTTAAAAGCAAAATCCTTTATTAATTTTATTATCATCGTGATATTTGGTATTAAAAATATTAATATGAGAACTGAAGCAACTATTGAAATAAATAGCGCAAAATTAGGTTTATCCTGCCTTATTATAATAAGTAAAAAAAGTGCTATAAATGCAAAAGAAATAATTTTAAATATATCCATAGCTAAAACTGAAACATTGTTCTAACTGCTGTAAATAGTTGATTTAAAAGGTTCACAATTACAAGTAAAATAAGTATAATAGCAGCTAGGTTAGTTATGACTGCATAATCATCTTTTCCTGAAGCTTTTAAAACTCTATCTATTACTATCATTAAAATGCAGAGTGCTGCTAATTTAAATATTAAAGACACATCTAATGTTGTCATGAAATCCCTCCCATTAAATAAACACTGTTACAATTATGAGTCCTAAGCTTACACCTAAGCTTATATACACTTTAGCGTTCTTTTTGTATTTTTCTTCTTCGTTTCTTAGTTGTTTTTCGAAATAATCAATAGTTATCTTGAAAATTCTATTTATGCCATCAGGCTCCATCTCCTCTATAGATGACAACAGGTTTGCTATAGAAGTAAGATCCTCATTTAATAGAATAAAACCATTTGAATTTGAAAATTCCTTTAAAAAACCTTCCTTTAAAGAATGATATTTAAAATCCTTTAAAGCTTCTCCTAGGTTATTTAGACATCTATAAAATGAACTATTATTGCTTTTTGAAAGCTTAATAAAAATATTGGGAATAGAATCAAATGTGTACATTATTTCATTTTGAAATAAGTTTAAAAATCTAATAGCCTCTTTTAAATCCTTAACTCTATTTTTTAATTTATTTGAGAAGGAAATGCCTAAAAAGCTTGAAGACATCACTATAGCAATTGCTGAAAATGCTCTTATATAAAATTGTGCGCTCATAAATACACCTTCTTATCTTTAGAAAAATCCCATATGTAATCAACAATACCTTTTTTAACAGAATTTTTTAAAACAATAGCTTTTTTAAAAATAGAATGTTCCTTAGATTTCTTATAGATATATTTATCATAAAAATCTTCTATGTTTTCACCATGAATAGATGTAATAATCCTTACACCTGAATTCATAGCAAGTATAATAGCATTTAAATCCTCTTCACTACCAATTTCATCGCATACGATAACTTCTGGTGCCATGCTTCTAACCATCATTACAATGCCTGAAGCCTTTGGGCATCCTTCTAATACATCTGTCCTTATTCCAACATCAAGCTGAGGCATTCCCATATAACAAGAAGCTATTTCATTTCTTTCATCTATTAAAGATACATTCTTTCCTTGTGAATTTTTGAATCCATTTGAAATGTTTTTTGCAATATCTCTTAGCATAGTTGTTTTACCACATTTTGGAGGAGAAATAATTATTGTATTATTTACAAAGTTTCCCTCTAAAACATGTTCCATAACGTCATTGCTACAACCTAAAGCCTCCTTTGCAAATCTAATATTTATTGATGAAATATCCTTTATTGTTTTTATTTTTCCGTTTTCAACAACACACCTTCCACAGATCCCTACCCTATTTCCCCCTTTTAACGTTATATATCCACATTTGATATTTTCTTCAAAAGCATAAGCTGAAAAATTGCTCATCCTTGTAAAAATAACTTTTAAATCTTCAAGCGTTGAAATATATGGAAGCTTTTTTTCAATGCCACTTTCAAAAATATAAATGGGTTTATTAACTCTTATTCTCACTTCTTCTAAATTATGAATATTATATTTTTCAAGATTAGAAATAATATTTGAAGGAAAAACTTTTAAAAAGTCTAAAAGATTATCGTTCATTTCACCCCCTCCTCTTCATAGTTAATTTTATTAATGAGGTAACTTAATTATGTCTATTGAAAATAAATTTTTAGAAAATTTAGAGCATAGTAAAAAAAGAGCCATTGCAAAATTAATTTCTTAAATTTGCGATGGCTCTATAAAATTCATTTAATCTAATGCTCATATTTGCTATCAATAAAAAACTGCTGAGGAATAGTATGACTTGAAAACAATAAAGGCGATAAACTAAATCCATAGCTTCCAGCTTTAGAAACTACAACATAGTCACCAATAGAAGCACTTGGAAGCGCTACGTTTTCAACAAGTATGTCAGTGCTTGTACATAAACTTCCAACTATTGAAACATGCTCATAAGGTCTGCTTTTTTTTCCCAATATTTCAAAATCAAATGCATCTATACAAGTAAACAAAGGCTCTAAATTAAATTTATCAACCTTTGCTATAGATACTTTATTTAAAAGCGAGGCAAATACAGGGCGCATAAAACCGTTTAATCCATTTTGAACAATTAAATATTTTTTTCCTCTAGACACCTTACAATCAACAATTGGCGTTACATACCATCCAGATTCACAAACAATAAAACGACCTGTTTCAATAATGAGCCTAATATGCCCTAAATACTCATATTTTCTTAAAATATCCTTACATAAATCGTTAAGCTGTTTAATATTGATGGCTCTATGATGCAGAGTAGAATATGGAATCCCCAACCCTCCACCAAAATTTATAAATTCGATATTAAAACCAAACAGTATTTTAAGTCGAAGTACACTTTCAAATATTTTTTTATAATAAGAAGCTAAAATATTTATATCTAAAATTTGAGAATGTAAATGCACATGAACTCCAGAAATAGATATGCTAGAAAAAGAGCGCAGAAGATCAATATTTTCACATAGTGTTTCTTCATCTATGCCAAATTTACTGCTAAAGCCTTCATCTTCAAACATTGAGAAATCTGGGTTAATGCGAATACCTACCCTAATGGTCTTTTTTTGTTTAGACGCAATGTTATTTAAAAGATTTAATTCTGAATAGCTATCTGCAATAATGGTGCATTTATCTATAGTTTCTTCAATATCTTTTTTTGTTTTTCCTGGGCTTGAATAAAATATATTTTCTGTTTTTGCACCTAATTCAATTGCCTTGTTTACTTCAGCAGATGATGCTGCATCAGCACCTAATCCATTATTTAAGATGTGCTTCACTAAAGGGTCAAATGGATTTGACTTTATGGAATATAAAAATTCAAATTTGTTTAAATTAGAGGTTAATTCATTTATTTTGTTGTCTATAGTCCATTTATCATAAAGAAAAAATGATCCATTTACTTGTGATGTAAGTTTTTTTATTTCATGGCTAATTCTATTATTCATTTTATTTCCCCCTAGGATAATTAATCAAATAATTAATTATGATAGTTGAATTTTAATGGTTAGTCAACGATTATAGACAATTTTAATGAATTGACACATCCTAATATTTGTGATAAAGTAGCATAAATGTTATTTTGAAAATTTAATTCATTAATTGTTGACTTAGCTTGACAACTTTTTGTTTTTATAAAAGGATGTGAAATAAATGAAAATTACTCCTGTGAAGGGAACCAATGATTACCTTCCAGATGATGTACTCATAAGAGATTATCTTCAAGATATTATTCTAAAAACTTATCAAGCTTCTGGATATGAGAAAATAACAACTCCTATATTAGAAGATATTGAAAATCTTGATAAAAGCGAAGGCGGAGAAAATTTAGGACTTATATTTAAAATTTTAAAAAGAGGCGAAAAATTAAAGAAGGCTATAGAGGATCAAAATTTCAACGAATTATGTGATATGGGCCTCCGATATGATTTAACCTTACCTTTATCAAGATATTACGCAAATTATAGATCAAAGCTTTCTAATCCATTTAAGGTTATTCAAATAGGCAATAATTATAGAGCAGAGCAGCCTCAAAAAGGAAGGCTTAGAGAATTTTTGCAATGCGATATTGACACTATAGGCACATTATCTCCAAATTCCGAAATAGAGCTTATCGATACTGCTTGCAAAACTCTATTAAATATAGGTATTAATAATTTTAAAGTAAAAATAAATGATAGAAGAATTTTAAACGATGTCCTTAACTTTATTGGTTTTAAAGATGATGATATGGGAAGCGTTTCTATTATTATTGATAAATTAGATAAAATTGGATTAGATGGTGTTAAAGGTGAGCTAATTAAAAAAGAATTTAATGATGATGTAATCAATAAATTTATAGATATATTTGGTAATAAAAATTTAGCTTTAGACAACATTAGAGAATATTGCAAAGATACGACCTATGTTGATAATCTTAAATTTATTATTGAAAGTATAAACAAATTAACATACCCAATAGAATATGATATTTCTCTAGTAAGAGGCCAAGGATATTATACAGGGCCAGTTTTTGAAATAGAGAGCTTAGATTTTAAAGGCTCTATAGCCGGTGGAGGAAGATATGATAATTTAATTGGCAAATTCATAGGTGAAGCTATTCCTGCTGTTGGAATTTCTATTGGCTTTGAGAGAATTTTTAGCATCTTTAAAGAAAATAAATTCCAAATTCCTAATGCAAGAAAAAAAATAGCAATTATTTATGATAAAAGTGAGATTGTAGATGCTATAAATTATGGGAATCAATTAAAAAGCGAATATAATGTTTCACTTTTTGAAAAAACAAAAAAACTTGGAAAGCTTAAAGAGAGATTATCAAAACAAAATTACTATGCAATTTATATTTTAGGTGAATCTACAGAAATTTTAAATAAGGATATAGAATCATAATACAAAATTGAGGTGTTAAAATGCAAACACCTCAATTTTAATATAATTAACACTTTTTTACATATACGCTATTTCGCCAATAACTTTTTCAACTTCTTCAATTAAAGATCCATCTACAATAATATCATATATTTTTTTAATATCAGTATAAATTACTCTATCCTCATCCATGTGAGGAACATTTTTTCTAACATAATCAAAAGCTGCTTTAGTGCCAATACCTGGTTTAAGCGGCTCTAAAAAATCTATGCCTTGAGCTGCTGATAAAAGCTCAATTGCTAAGACATTTCTAACATTTTCAAGCATTTCTCTTGATTGCCTTGAGCCAATGGTTCCCATGCTAACATGATCTTCCTGATTTGCTGAAGTTGGAATTGAATCTACACATGCTGGATGTGCAAGGACTTTATTCTCTGATACCAATGCTGCTGCTACATATTGTGAAATCATATAGCCTGAATCAATTCCAGGATAATCTGTTAAAAATGCTGGCAAATTGCTTAAATGTGGATCTACCAGCCTATTTGTTCTTCTCTCTGAAATACTTCCAATTTCAGCAATGGCTAATTTAATATAGTCCATTACAAGGGCAATAGGTTGACCATGAAAATTACCACCTGATATTATTTCACCAGTTTCAGGCATTATTATTGGGTTATCTGTTACAGAGTTAATTTCTACATTAATAGCTTCATTTACTCTCCTTAATGCATCCTTAGAAGCACCGTGAACTTGTGAAATACATCGCAAAGAATACGCATCTTGAACTTTACTGCAATCTTTGTGCGATACAATTATTTCACTATTCTCTGTTAATTTTAATATATTATCAGTTGTGGCAACCTGTCCTTTATGTGGCCTTATTTTAGCTATGCGCTTATCAAAAGCAGAGCGAGTACCTCTTAGAGCCTCTAATGACAAGCTTGCAGCAATATCTGAAACCTTCATTAAATTAGCAGTGTCATACCATACAAGCGCACCAACAGCAGTCATAATTTGAGTACCATTGTTAAGTGCAAGGCCTTCTTTTCCAGCAAGTTCTATAATTGAAATACCTGCTTTGTCCATAGCTTCTTTTCCTGGCACAACCCTGCCATCAACAAAAGCTTCACCTTCACCGAGCATAACTAATACAATGTGAGATAGTGGTGCTAAATCCCCACTTGCCCCAACTGAACCTTTACTAGGAACAAAGGGATATATATCTTTATTAAGCATTTCAATTAATTTTTCAATAGTAGATAAGCGAATGCCAGAATATCCTTTTGATAAAGAATTTATTCTTAAAAGCATTGCTGCTCTAACTACTTCTTCAGGTAGTGGGTCACCTACCCCTGTAGAATGGCTTAATATAAGGTTACGTTGGAGCTTATTTCTTTGATCTTTAGATATAAATATTTGACTAAATTCTCCAAATCCTGTAGAAATTCCATATACAGGTTTTTCTTCTAAAAGAACCCTTTCAACTATATCTCTGCTTTTATTTATAGCAACTTTACTTTCTTCTGTAAGAGTTATTCTTTCTTTAAACCTCGCTATTTTAACAACATCCTCAATTGTCAATGAGTTACCGTCAATATAAATCATTAGCTTGCCTCCCATTAATTGTATATCTTAATTATTTTATCGTCTTCAGCTTGATTGTTAATTTGTAATATATTTAAACTTTTATCTTATTTTTTCTACAATATTATGCATTTAACCTCATTTTACAAGAATTAAATCCTTATATATAATATATCATATAAATTATAATGTCAACGATACCATGTCAAAAATGTAGAGCTTCTCTATGGATAAAAAGCTCTACTATATTTCTTTAATAGTAACTTTTATTATATCTCCTGGCTGTTTATTAATTGCTTTTCTAATATCTTTTTTAATACCAATAATGTGACAAGGTGTTCCCATTCTCACAATACTTCCAATATATTCCACCCCATCAAAAGTTGCACAAACTTTTACTCTACCTTTTCCAAAAGTCTTTTTAACATCAAATGGAATTTCAATATAAGCTCCATCAACATCAGGTACCTTTTTTATTTCTGCTTCAAATTCATATACTAAAGACATGCGACCTCCTAAAAATAAAAAAATAATTTGAACCTAAGTATAAGTATATCTACTTTTTTCATTACGCTCAAATATTTAATGAATATTTTTTAAAATAGGCTCGTATATATTATAAGTGAATTATTTTTAGGAGATATTTATGCGATTTAATGATGAAGAAATTTACGGATTAGACTTAAGACCAAGCTATAGAATAAAAAAACATGACGATGCAATAACTGAGCAGGAGTTTTTTAAAGA
>JAVBPD010000123.1:0-15139 GCA_031549885.1 Clostridiaceae bacterium | reverse complement strand
AAGAATTTATGCGATCCTGCTCGCACTTTGTTATATGAAGAAAGGATTACCTTAAGAGCAGCATTATACCTTGCTAGGGTGTCAAAGGAAACTCAAATAAATATCTTAGA
The DNA here is from genome assembly GCA_031549885.1 of Clostridiaceae bacterium. GTDB lineage: Bacteria > Bacillota > Clostridia > Clostridiales > Clostridiaceae > WQUF01. The sequence goes on along the minus strand of JAVBPD010000123.1, from coordinate 15,029 downwards.
GAGGTTTGGAATAAAAGGAATAAATACTATATTTAAATTAAAGCTATTGACCAGCGAAAACAATATATCCATTGAGAAATTAGAAAAAAAGATAAAAATGGTAGATGAACTAACCCCAATGAAAACAAAAATAACTGTAGAAGTTCACAGAGATATTGCAAACCCACTTCTTGAGCATTTATTATATTTTAAAAAGAATGAAGCAAGTAAAATAGCAGCAAATAGAATGAAGGGCAAATATAACAACGTGTTTAAAGTTAGGGTTAATGAAGAAGAGATGGGATTTTATATAGAGAAAAATATAATTGATGAAAAGCTCCTTAAAAAATTACAATCCATGACAATAGGAGAAATCATAAAGTAATTCTTTAAAATATTTTCTAATTTAAAATAAACCAAAAATATGAATGATCGTTTTAAGTTTAAACCTTTTTAAAAAAATTAATCAAGAAAGGTTTTTTTGTCATACAAGTAATCCTAAATTAGTTTTAAATTAATTAAAAATAATTCAAAATCATTTTTTTAAAACAAATTCTTGTCTAAAAATTTATATTTTAAAAAAGTAACATCTTAACTGTAATTTTTTAAAGTATGGAGTTAACGCATATTAAGAAAATGGGACTTGTCCCACTATAGCTTTAATGCTTAGTTAGACAGCCCCTTTGCAAATACATATTAAAAGTCATGATCGTAAGATTCATTTACTTCATCTTCCATTAATTCTCTAGCTGTTACTCTTTTTCTATCCCTTTCCCTTTCAACAAGGTCAGATAGAAGCTCTTTTATATTTCTAGATTTTTTTATTCTTTTAATTGTAAATTCAGGAGTAGATTTATCTGCTGAACATACATGAATTGAACCAAGGCCAAAAATCCTCTCTCCAAATGTTCTTTTTAAACTCACATCAGTTATCCTGTATAACCTAATTTCTTCTTCAATTTTGTCAAAAAAACCCACTTCAATTATTAACTTTTCATCTGTTAAATAATATGTTGTAAACGAAAGAGGCAGCCCAAACAATGTTCTTTTCTTATCTCTCCAAACTTGCTTATTGATGTTAGCCTCCATTTTAATTCCTCTTTTCATAAATATAATTTATTTAATATTAACATAAAAAAATTTAACTTTCTATAAATTCCACAAATTGTCCTAAAATAGACTTTATATTTTTCTTATCTAAAATATAGAAAATTTTGTTATTTTCCTTTTCAACATAAACTATATTTATACTTAACAGTTGATTCATGTGATAAGAAATAGTTGCAGTTGAAAGACTTAACCTCTCTGCAATTTGAGCATTATACAACCTCTCTTTAGAAAGCAGTTTTATTATATCAAATTTTGTTTTATCTGAAATAATTTTAAAAAAATCATATACTATTTCATCATTCTTTTTAAAATTTTGTTTTAAATTAATGATTTCAAAAACATCTATTCCTATTGCTATATCTGTATCTGTTCCCTTGTTATTGCCATAGAATGTTATTCCATTTGAAGCTAATATACTTGGAAAAAAAACATAATTTGAATCATCTCTTAATTTAAGTCTAGTAGTATTTTCAAAAAAATCCAAACTATTCTTATCAACTTCCTCTTTAATATATCTCATTAATTTATTTATTCTATTATTAAAAGTATGAATATTTTCTTTTATAATTTCTGATATTTTATTAATTTTCTCATTAACAAAACTTCTAAGAATATTATAATCATAATATAATCTCATAATTGAAAATTTTATTTCAACATCAATATTCATTGAATTAACTACTTTGTATAAATCATCTCCATTTTTTATAGATAAAGAGTTGATATAGTCAACATGACTTTTTCCGTAAACATTTCCATATAAATAATCTAATATTGCCTCTTCTCTAGTTTCATTAAATCTACTTTGAAAAACAGATGCTAAAGGTAGAGAAAAACCTTTTATATTAGTAAATAAAAATTTAGTTATTTCATCATCAACAGCTATGTTCCCTTTAATTAAATTTATTAAATAAATTTCATCATCAAATAACTCATTAATTTTCTTATCAAATGTTTGACCTACATATTTTCTCTTCAAATCCTCTTTTAACTCAATTGTTGTATCTTTATTTACAATTTTATATATAGCATAAATTCCTTCGTAAAAATAATTTACACTCTCTTTAAATATAATGTTCATAATATAATTTCCTCATTTCGCACCTTGTTAAGAAATTATATCACATATGTTTAGAATATGAATTAAATAAATTGTAAAAGTATCCCCTAACTTTTACTAAATCTTGAAAATTCCCCTTTTCTAAAATTTTCCCATCATTTAGTAGTATTATTTCATCATACATATTTAATATATGTTTATTTAATCTGTGAGTAACAGAAATCACACAAATATTTTCAAGTGACAATAGATATCTTTCAATAGCCAGCGATGTAATACTATCAAGAGCTGAGGTATATTCATCTAAAAATATAAATGGTTTTTTTCTAATAAGACATCTCCCAATATTTATCCTCTGCTTTTCCCCGCCTGAAAGAGTATTGTCGTCAATATAAGTATCTATACCATTTTCTAAACTATTTATTTTATCTGTTAAATAAATTTTATCTAACATGTCATTTAATTCCTCATCACTATAATTATCATAAAAATTCAAATTGTCTCTTATTGAGCCTTCTATTATAACAGGCTTTTGAGTTACATAAGAAACTATATTAAAGATGTTTCTTTCTTCAAATTCTCTTAGTTCATTATTGCCAAAAAATATATTTCCAGTGTAATCATTATATGAAAGCAAACTGTTTAAAAGGGTGCTTTTTCCTGATCCACTCTCACCCACTAGAGCATATTTTTTAGATGATTTAAACTCTACATTAATATCTTCTAAAATTATTTTATCTTGGAATTTTATATTTAAGTTTTCTACTTTAATGTTGCTCACTAAATTATTATTTATTTCTTTCTTTGTCACAACATATTTATTTAACAGATTTTCATTAAACCTGTTAACTATAGGCATTGCACTTCTTATACTTGTAATATTTTTTCCAAAACCTGATGCAGCATCTGATATACCACCTGAAACCATGGTAAGTGCAATAATTTGCCCAAAATTCATTTTTCCATTTAAAGCCAAAAACATTCCTGTAGTTAATGTTCCAGCAACTACAAAAAATGATGCAACTAATGATGAACCATTTACAAATTCAGTAAAAGATTCACTGTTTTGTTTTAACTTTTCAATTTTCTTGCTATTTTCATCAAATGCTTGTAAAATCTTGCTCTCTAAAGAAAAACCTCTGATTATCTCGTAACCAGATAAATATTCTTTTATTCTACCTGTAAAATTGCTATATTCATGTATGAAAATACTAGTTCTTTTTTCTAATTTGCTCTTTAAAGTAAGAGGTATTATAAGTGGTATAATACTTATTAATGCTACTACTAAGGCAATAATAGGGCTTATATATATAAATGCCATTATTGTTATAAAATAATTTATGCCCAAAATAATTGCTTCAGTTATAGCATAAAAATAATTATTTTCAGCCATGCTCATATTATTAATAAAAGAGGAAAACTCTTCAGAAAGATTAGATTCTTTTACACATTTTATCTTTTTCTCAATCATAGAAGAAAATAGTGCAGTTTTTATATTTATCATGATTTCTTTTTTATATTTATTTTCAAAATATTTTGATAAAAATCTCATAAATATTAAAATACAAGTTGCAATAATTAAATAAATAATTGTCATTAAAAACTTGTCCATATTATTTTTAGAGGCCAAATCAAGAGCTTCTCCAGTGATTTGTGAATGTATAATTCCTGTAGTTTTTGTTAAAGCAATTATTATAACAAATAAAATGAGTAGAAATTTATTTCTAAAAAAAACATCATTAACTTTCTTCATAAATTTTCTCCATTCCCATAAAAAGATTATAAAAAGCATTTTTTGTTTTCATAAGCTCATTAAAGTTTCCTCTTTCAACTATAGTCCCATTTTCAAAAACAAGTATTTCATCATATAATTTAACTATATCTTCTTTCAATTTATGAGTTATTGATATTACCGTAGTATTTTTTAATGACAAAATAGATTTTTCTATAAAATTTGTTGTAATATTATCAAGAGCTGATGTACCTTCATCCATTATTAAAATTTCACTATTTTTAAAAATAGCTCTTGCAATAGAAATACGCTGTTTTTCTCCGCCTGATAGAATTGAGCAATTTTCATCTAAAATTGTATTAAGTCCATGTTCTTTTTCTAGAATTACTTCATTAAGTTTTGACAACTCTACTGCATGATTTAATTCTTCTAATGTATATGAATCCTTAAAAGCAGTAATATTTTCTAATATAGTGCCTTTAAATAAAAAAACATTTTGATGTACATAGGATATTAAATTTGACAATGATTTTTGATGTAAATTATTAATTTCATGATTATCTATTTTAATGCTACCACTATAATCATCATAGTACCCTAAAACTAATTTTAATAAAGTGCTCTTTCCTGAGCCGCTTCCCCCTATTAATAAATATTTTTTATATTTTTTAAATTCAAAAGATACATTATTTAAAATATTAATTGAATCATAACTAAAGCTTAAATTATTTATTAATATTGAATTTTTAAAATGAACAATTTTTTCTTTATTTTCATTTTGTTCAGAATATTCAGATAATATTTTCATAATTTTATCTCTAATAGGTTTAGTGGATTTAGCTGAAGATAGCATTTGCCAAAATGTCATCACTGGCAAACTCATTTGACTTGACAAATTAACCAAAGTCATTACATTTGCAAATAATATAATTCCAATAATTGCATAATAATTTAATATTATGCTCATGGTAACTGATACAAACGTAGTTAAAGCTCCTATAAGTACAATTAATATTCCATAATCCTTATTAAAATCATATTTTATCCTTTCAATACTTTCTATATTTTCTTTAAATAATTCTGTTACTTTATTGCTTTTATTATATAAATTAATATATTCTGAATTAAAAATATAACTTTTAACAGCATTTGTATATTTTATATTTTCTGTTTGCAATTTCCCCATTAATACCTTAAGCTTTTTTTGATAAAAATTTGGAATTATTATAAGCGGCGTTATTAGCAAAATAACAATTAAATAAATACTTAAACTTCCAGTTTTCAAGAAAATAACGGAAAAACAAATAAATTGAATAATGTTAGCAAGTATATTTTGCATAGGGTCAAAATATTTTTTATCTAATATGTCCAAGTCATTTAACAATAATGACATGTAATTTCCTTCACTCTCTTTTAAAAAAACTTTTACAGGCCTATTTATTAAATTTTTAAATAAATCAAATCTAAGGCATTTTAGCATTTGATTTATCATTTTTCTTGTAAAATAATTACAACTAATATAAAAGATGAATATAAGAAAAAGTACAGCAACAGAATATACAATTGCAAATTGACCTTTTAAAAAATCCATATCTTTTACAGTTTTAGTGACAAAAGTAAACACAAATGAAAAAGCAGCTAGTGATAACCAAAGAAAAATAATCAGAAACACTGTTAATATTAACAATAATTTATTTTTTAAAAAGTACCGTATCATAATACCCTCCATAATATTAGAATTATATCTAATAATAATATTTGATAATATTCTAATATATGAATTTATTATTATCAATATATAAAATAAAAAAACAGCAAATCATTTCTATGATCTACTGCTTTTAATCAGATTATTTTTAATCACTTATTTTAGGTAAACTGCTTAGATTGTTATCCTCAGTTTCATCAGGTAAAGATTTTAAATACTCCTCACCTTTTCTCTCTGATATCCCAACTCCCTTTATACAACCTTGCTTAGCAAGAAAAACTCCCTCGTCTTTATTAATTATGCGGCCGTCTGATAATTTATATCCAACGATTCTTCCGCTATCTTTTTTAATTGCAACGATTTTCTCAGCATCATCATTTGGAGTTGGAATTTCGCTTAATGCATTCATTGGTAAATTTGAAAAATCACCTTTATCCTTCGCCATTATAATCCTCCTTTTTTAACTTTTAATTCATTTTTTATGTTTTTAGTTTGCCAATAAAAAAAATATTTATACTAATGTACTTCAAACATGTCAATGATTAAAAGGAGTATTATAATTTTTTTAAAAAATTTTTTTTATGGTAAACTTAATACTCATATTTTATAATATAATTTATACTAAGGATTATTTCGGAGGAAAAAATGAATAAGACACAAAAAATTATCATTATAGGCTCTCTTATATTATTAATTACTATAATAATACTTAATAGTATTTTTATTTTTTCAAAATTAAAGGAAATAAGCATTGTAAATCCTAAGCTTAGCTTTAATAATTATGCAAATACTACATATAAAAATTATGAAAATACAACAAACGATCCCAGCATAACAAATGGGGGAACTGTAAGTTTAACAGATGTTTATAGCCCTATAAAGATTTCTTTTAACTACACTTTAGATGAAACAACTATAAACAATGCAAATGTAAAACTATATACATCAAATAAAAAAAGCGTTCCAATAAAAATAAACTTAGAAGACACTAAAAATGGCTTTATCGTAACACCTTTAAGTGGTAATTTCATGGATGATAGCATTTATAAGCTCGTAATAAAAAAAGAATTATCTGGCCTAGATGGGAACCTGCTTTTAAAAGATGTTGAATATACAATTGAAATTAAAAAATTATATCTTGGTGCAGATTTATTTTTAACGGATAAATATAATTTTATATTTAAAAATAAAACTATAGGTCTTATTACTAACCAAACTGGAATAGATAGCTTAGGCGAAAGAACGCAAGATAAAATTTACAAATCCAATAATATGCGGCTTGGTGCAATTTTTGCTCCAGAACATGGACTTTATGGCAACGAAACTTCTACCAATTACATTGACTCTTATCTTGAAAAAAGCCATGGCATTAGAGTATATAACCTCTATAGCAATACTTCTTCTATAACTGCCCAAATGACCGAAAATATTGATGTTTTAGTTTATGATATACAAGATTCAGGGATTAGATGCGATAGTTATTTAAACACCTTATACAAATCCCTAGAAGGAGCAAAGATTAACAATAAACCCATATTCATTTTAGATAGGCCAAATCCTTTAGGAGGAGAAAAAATTCAAGGTCCTCTTCTTGAAGAAGATTTTAAAAGCTCAGTTGGAGTTGATATTCTCCCTCTCTCACATGGAATGACTATAGGTGAAATTGCCAAATATTTTAACAGAAATATAAACTGCGATTTAACAGTAATACCTATGATTGGCTGGTTTAGAAATATGACATTTAACGACTGCGGTTTAGATTTTGAACCTATTTATCCTGACATGGTGGACTTAAATTCCATATATTTATATGGTGCAACTAATATTTTTCAAGGGACAAATTTAAAAATGGCTGATAATTACCATGGCATTTTTGTTGAAAATGTAGATTTAAATGAAGTTTGCCAAAAAATGAACCAAGCAAATCTCAATGGCGTTAATTTTTTAGTAGAGAAGGATTCAAATAAAAAAGACTTTATTAAAATAGATATAATTAATTATAATAAATTTGATCCTATTTTAACAGGAATATATCTTCTAGCAAATAGCAGAATTATAGCTCAAGATAGATTTAACATTCCAATTTCTAACCCTAAGTATAGCGAAAAGGTATTATTTGAAAAGTTAATGGGAACAGACAAAGTAGGCAAATTGCTTAGCGAATATAAAATACCAGAAGAGATAGTTATGTCCTTTCAAAGCCAAATAGATGAATTCAACATCCTTAGACAAAAATATTTAATTTATAAATAGGAGAATAAAATGGAAAAATTATTGATTTTAGATAGCAATAGCTTGATGAACAAAGCTTTTTTTGCACTTCCAAGAATGACTACAATGGATGGGCTTAATACAAATGCTTTAGTTGGATTTTTAAATATCTTTTTAAAGCTTAAAGAAGAATTTAATGATCCTCATATAATTGCTACATTTGATAAAAGCAAAAACACTTTTAGAAATGAAGAGTACAAAGATTATAAAGCAAATAGAAAGGGCATGCTTGATGAATTAAGGGTGCAATTTCCCCATATTAAAAAAATTTTAAATCTTATGAAAATTCCTGTTGTTGAAATTGAAGGTTTTGAGGCTGATGATATAATTGGAACTTTAACTAAAAAATTTGATGCTGAATATGACATAATGGTTATAACTGGAGATAAAGATGAATTGCAGCTTGCATCTAAAAACACTAAAATAATGATTTCTAAAAAAGGCGTAGCTGAAAGGGATATATACAATGAAGCTGCTATTATAAATACCTTTGGAGTTACTCCCTTTGAACTAATTGATGTAAAAGCTCTCATGGGAGATCAATCTGATAATATTCCTGGAGTTTCTGGCATTGGTCAAAAAACTGCATATAAATTAATTACAGAATATAAATCTATAGAAGCTTTATATGAAAATTTAGAAAATTTCCCTGAAGGAAAGATGAAAGAAAATCTCATAAATGGAATGGAAAGTGCCTTTTTAAGCAAAAAACTTGCTACAATTTATAGGGATATTGATTTTAACTATGATGAATTAAATTTATTTTCTAATGAAGAACCTAATTACATAGAGTTAAAAGATTACCTTTTAAAGTTAGAGCTTAAAAATTTAGCGGATAAATTAATAAAAGAAGATTCTGAAGATGTTAAATTAAATATTGAAGCTTCTGAAATTAAGGATTTAAAAGATATTGACCATTTAATAAATAAAGATTTAAATGTTTTTTTAAACTATAATTTTAAATATAATGAGTACCATTCTGATATTTCCATTAAATACTTTGTTCTTAAAATACAAGATGAATTATTTTATATAGATGTAGATAATTCTTCCTGCGATTTTCCAAAGGAATTCTGTAATTTACTAAATGGTATCAATAATAACCTCATTGTTTTTGATGCAAAGCCTTTATATAGTTTTTTTAATTTTAAAAACTTAAAGTTAGAAAAGGTAAAATTTGATATTAAGATTGCAAATTATTTACTTGACCCAAATAGAGGTGAAGAAAGCCTAGAAAGCTTAATTAAATTACGAGGTTTTAATATAAATAGCGAAGATGAATTTAATTTTCTAATCCATTCCACATATTATATGGAAAATATCTATGATTTTATAAATACAAGATTTAATGAATTTAATTTAGACTACCTTTTATACGACATAGAGCAACCTATTACAAAGATATTAAGCAACATGGAGGTTTGTGGATTTAAAATTAACAAAGAGCAGCTAGAGATCATGGGAAATGTATTAAGTGAGGATATTAAAAACACTGAAAGCAAAATATATAAATTATGCGATGAAAAGTTCAACATTGCATCGCCAAAACAATTAGGGAAAGTTTTATTTGAAAAGCTGGATTTGCCAGTTATTAAAAAAACTAAAACAGGATACTCAACAAATGCTGAAGTTTTAGATGCATTAAAAGGTAAACATGAAGTTATTGAAAAAATCATATATTATAGAGGAATAACAAAATTACACTCTACATATATTGAAGGATTTAAACATTTGATTGATGAAAATGGAAGAATTCATACATCATTTAATCAAACAGTAACAGCAACAGGGCGCCTTTCAAGCACTGAACCTAATCTTCAAAATATTCCTATTAAAAATGAGCAAGGAAAGGAATTGAGAAAATTTTTTGAAGCTGATGATGGTTGTTTAATATTATCTGCTGATTATTCTCAAATTGAATTAAGAGTGCTTGCACATATTTCTAATGATGAAAAAATGATAAAAGCATACAATGAAAATGTAGACATACATAGAAATACTGCATCTGAAGTGTTAAATGTACCTTTAGAAGATATATCTGAAAGGGATAGAAATAATGCAAAGGCTGTTAATTTTGGAATAATATATGGAATTTCTGATTTTGCTCTTTCTGAAAATTTAGGTATAACAAAAAAACAAGCTAAAGAATATATTGATTCCTATTTTAATAAATATCCTAATATAAAACAATATCTAGATAATTGCATAAAGCAAGCTAAAAATGATGGGTTTGTTAAAACGCTCTTTAATAGAATTAGATATATTCCTGAAATAAAAAACACAAATAAAATAATAAAAGCTTTTGGAGAAAGGCTTGCAATGAATTCCCCTATTCAAGGCACTGCAGCAGATATTATAAAAATCGCTATGGTAAAAGTCTATAATAAGCTAATGGAAAATAATTTAAAAAGCTACATATTGCTCCAAGTGCATGATGAATTAATTTTAAATGTGTTTAAAGATGAACTTGAAAAAGTCTCAAGTTTAGTAAAATTTGAAATGGAAAACGCAGTTTCTCTAAGCGTTCCCCTTAATGTGCATATATCAAGCGGAGAAAATTGGTATGATGCAAAATAATATTATAAAAGTGGGCATTACTGGTGGAGCTGGTAGCGGAAAAACTATGCTTTGCGACTTTTTAAAAGAATTAGGTTATAAAGTTATATATGCTGATATAATATCAAGGGAAGTTCATGAAAAATACCCAGAGATTAAAGATGAAATAAAGAATACTTTTGGTGAAGAATTTTTTAATGGAGAAACCTTAAAGAGAAAAGAACTTGGAAACAGGATATTTTCTAGCAAAGAAGATAGGATAAATTTAGAAAATATTATAATACCGTTTATAATAAAAGAGATATTTATAAAATTTGATGAATTTTTTAACCTAGGCTATAAAATTTGCTTTTTAGATGCACCTACACTTTTCGAGAATAATTTACACAAAAAAATGAATTATAGTATATTAATTTATGTGGATAAAGATATACAATTAAATAGACTAATGATGAGAGATAAGATTTCAAAATATCAAGCTGAAAATATAATTAAATCTCAGATGGACCAAGACGAAAAAGTTAAATTAGCTGATTTTATAATTAAAAATAATTCAACTATAAATCATGCAAAGGAGAGTTTGATAAAAATTATAAATATTATTGAGGAATGTTATGGAGAGAAGTGTAATGATTGCTACTAAAAAAAAGGTTAAAAGAGTTTTATGGCTTAAAAAAATTATATATGTAGTCATGGCTTGTATCATAGCATCAATAGCCTCATATTCTATGTTAAAGTCTATGTTTCCTAAAAAATATAGCACTTATGTGGATTACTTTGCTATGAAATACAATTTAGATAAGCATTTAGTCTACTCTGTTATAAAAGTTGAAAGCAATTTTAAAGAAGTTGCTATTTCAAATAAGGGTGCAGTTGGACTTATGCAAATAATGCCTGAAACAGGCACATGGATTTCACAGAAAATGGGCCTAATTGGCTACACTGACGATATGCTTGTAGATACAGAAACTAATATTAAAATGGGATGTTTTTATTTAAGCGATCTATCAGAAGAATTTCATGGTGATGTAAATTTAATGCTTGCTGCATATAATGGCGGAAGAGGAAATGTAAAGAATTGGCTTAGCAATCCTGAATATTCTGATGATGGAAGGAATCTAAGCAACATACCATTTAAAGAGACAAGTAATTATTTAACTAAAATAAATATTACATACAAAATATATCGTTTTTTATATGATAGGTAATTTAAAGGTGACAAACTGCCACCTTTTTTTTATTCGGATACATTCCGTGTTTTGCGATGTTTTTTAACATTTCTTATAACTATTTTAACTTCTTTTCTATCTACTTCAACCATTATCGCTTCATTGTCTAAAGCATATCCATCTGGAGCTATTATTTCAGTTATTGTATAGCAGCCAAATTCTAATTCTTTAGATACCGCCTCTCCCCTGCAATCTGTAGATATTATTTCTATTTGTTCACAATCTTGATTTCTGATTTGAAATTTTGCACCCTCTAAACATAAATTCATATCGCAACAATCAACTTTAATTATTTTTATTACACCTTTATTGCAACCTTCATATTTTTTATTGCAAATATGAATCGTTTTGCAATCCTCATTACAATTTGCGTCAGCAGTTAAATTTATATAAATTGGATCACTATCAATTTTATAGCCAGCTGGAGATTTAATCTCTATTATTTTATATTCTCCATCAAGCAAAGGAATTGAAAAACCAATGCCATTTTTATTTGTATAAATACAATCCACTAATTTTTTTTCTTTATAAACATTAAACTTAGCTCCTTCTAAAGCTATGTCTTGGTTATTGCGATCATATTTTTTTATTTTTATCTTGCATCTTTTTTTATCATTGTTTACATTAAATATGGTATAAGGGCTTTTTACAAGCACTTGTAGAAGGCTTTCTATGGGTATATATCCATCTGGGGCTTTTATTTCTTTTATATAATATTTTCCAGGTAAAAGATTGTAAAAATAAATAATGCCTACCTCATCAGTTGTACCTATTTGGTATGATTTTTTATCAAATGACAGCAATTCTAGTATAGCATTTGGCAAGAAATTGCATAAATCATTGTTTCCAATTTTTCTTATTATTAATTTTGAAAGATATATATTTGCAAAAGCCTCAATATCCTTTATAAGATCTTCATATATACCACAACTTTGAGATGCTTCTTTTCCATTTTCACACATTAATATATGAAAATCAGCACCATATTTTATTTTACCTGATGCAAGTATTTTTAAATTATTTAAATTGCTATATTTAGATGCCACAATGTAAAATGGGGTATTTACTTTTATAAGGGTAATTTCATTACCACCTTCATCATAGAATTTTACCTTATTATTTGCTTCTTTTAATTCATATTCTGTATTTTTTGCTAAAACGCTGCTAGCTTTTAATGTAATTGGACCATATTTATATTCATTTCTCATTGCAATTTGTTCTACATTTGATAAATCAAATTCTAATGTTATATTGTTTCCAATATTTATTACATCTTCTCTAGTAAGCCCTGGAGTGCAACCATTTATTAAATAGTTATACATAAAAATCACATTTGAATTATTATCTGCGCCTTGTCCTCCCATTTGAAAGATCAAGCTGTTTGTATTCATCCATATAGCTGCTAATGTAGCGCTTACAACTTCTGCAATTGTAATATTTGAAGATCCTGTAATTGTATCAAAATAATCTAAGTCTGTAATCAATGGATAGGTGTTATTAATTATCCATCTGAGCCTTTTTAAATATTCTATAGGAAATAAACTTTCTATTTCTTGGTTTGTGGCGATTTTATATGTGGCATTATAATCTATTAATTTTGTAATATCTGCGCAATAGGCATGAAATGTTTCTTCATTTGATGATATTACCTTATGAAGCTCAGTATCATGTGGTTTGTTGCTGCTATCATATACTTTTCCTGCATAAGTTCTTTCACTTATTTTAAATGTTAATTCATTTAATTTAGAAATCATTTCACTAAATAATTGATTTTTATCTGAATTATCTGTAAACTCATCATTTTTATTCATATAAATTTTACCCCTAAATGATTATTAATAGCTATACATCACTATTAGTTTATACTATGAAAAATTTACACACTTTGTTAAGTTTAAATAGTAATTTTTCGACCAAAAACGTAAACTAATTAAACTTATATTTGTAAAAATAAATATTGTAAAAATAATATTTTTCTAGTATAATAAATTTGTTAAAATAATATGCGATTGTGGCGGAACTGGCAGACGCGCACGTTTGAGGGGCGTGTGGGTAACCGTACGGGTTCAAGTCCCGTCAATCGCACCATATCGAGTGTTCATAACCCAAGTGAGCACTCGATTTTCTTTTGTCAACATTTCTTATGTAATGAGCGGCCTTTATGGTCGCTCATTTGCCATTTCTGGATTAGCCCGCTTTCACATGATAGGAAACAGCTACTCCTTGCCTCGCTTCTAAGGTCACGAAATCGTCAGATATTTTCTGTGGCATTTCCAACACACCGATAAATTTGTAGTGAATCACAATTCGCTGTGTTCTGTTTTTGCCAACGCCTTCAATGTGATAGACCTCAATTTTCTCGATAAGTTCCCTTAGAATATTGGGCGTTAACTTGTCCATCTGCATGAATCGTCGTATAGCCGAAATAAAATTGTCTTTTGAAAGCTCGGTTTGCTCTAATTGCAATAATTCGTTTTCCAGCGTTCTGATGAGGATTTTAAGCTCTGACTGCTCCAAATCATACTTATGAGATAACTGCATGAAACGCTCATCTGTGATTTTTCCGATAGCATTATCCTCGTAAGTTTTCTCATATAAATCTGATACAACCTTGTTTCTACTTTTAGCTGTGGACAATTTAGCATTAATTATTTTACGTTCATTTTCCGCATCTTTAGCGGTCTTTTTTGCAAGCAAAGCTATAAATGTTTTTTCATCATCTTTCAAATACTGCATCATTTTAGAGAGTTCAAGCTTCACTACTTCCTCAAGCGAGTCGGCACGAATATAATGAGTAGCGCCGCAGGTGCCTCTGTTACCCTTATAGTTTGAGCAGTTAAAATAATGGATGTCAGTGTTTGGGTGATTTACATTAAACCATAGCTTGCTGCCGCAATCCGCACAGTAAACCAAATCACAAAACATATTCTTATCCACGGTTTTAGGTTTTCTGCGCTTTGTGTTTTCACGGATTTTTTGAACCAATTCAAAGGTTTCCCGGTCGATAATCGCCTCGTGATTATCTTTGAAAACCTTTTGATTTTCAACCGGATTTTCAAATCGCTTCTTGTTCTTATACGATTTTGAATAGGTCTTGAAATTTGTCAAATCGCCCACATATTCCGACAACTGAAGCATTTCTCTGATGGTAGATTTGTTCCATTTATAAGGATTGTCTTGAGTTTTCTTACCGCCTCTGCCAATACCCTTAGAACGCCAATATGCCATCGGTACAAGGACTTGTTATAAAGGGTAAAATAGAATTAACCGAAAAAGGGAAAATAAAAATTACCGAAAACGGTAAAAAACAAACATATAATTTAAATAAAACTGACCTCCATACCAATGCATAATCACTTCAAAAGGGCAATCTGTTTCTATTAC
>JAVBPD010000004.1:0-45001 GCA_031549885.1 Clostridiaceae bacterium | reverse complement strand
TTGAGTTGCGCAAGCAACTGTTGGTGTTGCACATGGTGTTGCACATGGGTTTGCACATTGAGCTGCTGTACCTGCATTAGCTACAGTCATAAGTGCAAGGGTACTTACTGCCATAACAGCAGCAACTTTTTTCACGAATTTTGAAAACATAATAATGTTCCTCCTTAATATTTATACCTTCCATTTCATTATAAAATTATTTTGCAAGTTGTACAAAGAAAATGATAATACAAGAAAATCAATTATTTTTTGTTTTTATGGCAATAACTTAGGTAATATTAATAAGTTAATTATAGCATTATAATTTGCTACAATTTATAATGGCTATTTTAATATGTTTTTAATTACAGTAAAATTGTGACAATTTATTGATTGATAAAATTATTAACAATTTGTGAACCATTGCTATTATTCATTTATAGAGTTTAAATTAGCAAATAATTTTACTTAAAACAACAAAAATTTTTCTTCAAACAAAACTTTGATAAAAATTTAATTAACATCTTTTAAATATTAATTTTAAATGATATAATAATAAAGGATTATAAGAAAACTACAATTAAATATTAGATGAAATTTTTGGGAGATACTATTTAAATATAGTAGCCGAAGGAGTAAACATTATTTACCTGCATAATGTGAATCTCTCAGGCAAAAGGGACCAAAAATGGACAGGTATCTGGAAAGCTTTAAATGTTTATATGTTAGATAAACCATTAAAGCACCGAAGGAGTAAATCTCTCAGGTGAATAGACAGAGGTAGGGTTAAGGGCTTTACTTCTGTTTTTTTGATTTTCTTGAAAGGATTTAAAATGTATAAAGATGTATTTTTAATAACCAACAATCCTATGGTTAGAGATTTTCTAGAAAGCTTAGTATATAAATTTATAATGGGAAATACTATGGATGTGTATAAAGAAGTGAGGAATATGATTCATAAAAACTATGTTTTATTAACTCATCCATTAATTTCAAGCCTTAAACCAAACGAAACTCCTTATAGGACAGTTGCCTTAAGCACAAAAGCTCAAAACACTTTAGATATAGATTCACTTATGTATATTGAAAAAGCTATAGAAACTTCAGAAAAATTTTTAAAAATAAAACCCTTATCTATAGAAACAATTTCAGAGGAGTTATTAAATGACTTTCAAGTTGTAGATTTTTCTATTATAGAAAATGCTATAAAAAAATAGGAGGAGGAAATTATGGCTAAAATTTATGATACAATTATAATAGGTGGAGGACCAGCAGGTCTTTCTGCAGGATTATATGGCGCAAGATCTAAAATGAGTACTTTAGTTATTGAACAAGGTAAGTTTGGTGGACAAATTGCTACTACTGACGAGGTGGAAAATTATCCTGGAAGCGAAAAAGAATCAACTGGCCCATCTATTGTCGCAAGAATGAAAGAACAATGCGATGATTTTGGTGTGGAATTCGTTAAGGAAACTGTAACAGAAATTCACTTAGAAGGCAATGTAAAAAAGGTAACTTGTGGTGAAAATATATATGAGGGTAAAAGCGTAATAATAGCAACAGGAGCATATCCAAGGCTTTCAGGTTTTGAAAATGAACTTGAATTAAGAGGTAGAGGTATTTCTTACTGTGCAACTTGTGATGCGGACTTTTTTACTGATCTTGATGTAGCTGTTGTTGGTGGAGGAGATTCTGCTATAACAGAAGCTATTTATTTAACTAAATTTTGCAATTCAGTCACTATAATACATAGGAGAGATGAATTGAGAGCAGCCAAATCCTTACAAGAAAAGGCTTTTAACAATCCTAAAATAAAATTCATATGGAACAGCACTGTTGTAAAAGCTTTAGGTGATGAAATATTAGAAGGACTTGTAATTAAAAATAAATTAACTAATGAACTTTTAGAATTAAAAGTAGATGGATGCTTTGTCTTTGTTGGATATATTCCAATTACTAAGCTTTTTGAAGGAAAAATTAATTTAAATGAAGAGAAATATATTATAACCGATGATAACATGAATACTAATGTGGCTGGAGTATTTGCAGCTGGGGATGTTAGAGTTAAATCACTAAGGCAAGTTATAACTGCAGCAGCTGATGGAGCAATAGCAGCTACTACAGCAGAAAAATATGTCGAAAGTTTAGAATAGGAGGAAAAATTAATGATAGAATTAAATGCTGAAAATTTTAAAAGTGAAATTTTAGATTATAAAGATAAACCTGTTTTTGTTGATTTCTGGGGAGATAAATGTGAAATATGCAAAGAATTAATGCCAGGAGTACACGATTTAGAGCATAAATATGAAAATGAATTTAAATTTGCATCTTTAAATATTGGGGGAGCAAGAAGACTTGCTATTTCTCAAAAGGTTTTAGGACTTCCAACTATGGTAATCTACAATAATGGAGAAAAAGTTTCTTCAATTACACCTGATAAAATTAAAACCTTAACTGATGTAGAAGAATTTATTAAATCATATATAGATTCTAAAAAATAATAAGGAGGAAAGAATTTGAAACTAGAATTAGGAAAAATATTCATTAAAGATATACAGTTTAGTGATTGTTCCAAAATTGAAAACTCAATTCTTTATATAAATAAAGAAGAACTTTTAAATGCAATTTCTGGCGATGAAAGAATAAAATCAATAGATTTTGATATTGCAAGACCTGGTGAAGAAGTTAGGATTATACCAGTTAAAGATGTAATTGAACCAAGGGTTAAAGTTTCAGGAAAAGGTGACATATTTCCTGGATTCATTTCAGGAGTTGACACAGTTGGTGATGGAAAAACCAATGTTTTAAAAGGAGCTGCAGTTGTAACAACTGGTAAAATTGTTGGTTTTCAAGAGGGAATTATAGATATGACTGGAGAGGGAGCTAAATATTCACCATTTTCAATAACTAACAATTTAGTTATAACTTGCGAGCCTGTTTCAGGAACTCTTCAACATAACCATGAAGAAGCAGTTAGAATAATAGGTTTTAAAGCAGCTACTTTTCTTGGAAACTTAGGAAAAAATATAGAACCTGATGAAGTAACCTGTTATGAAACACTTCCACTACTGCAGCAACAAGCTCAGTATCCAGAATTACCAAAAGTAGTTTATGTTTATATGCTTCAAAGCCAAGGACTTCTTCACGATACTTATGTATATGGGGTAGATGCTAAGAAGATAATACCTACTTTTATGTATCCAACTGAGGTTTTTGATGGAGCAGTTGTAAGCGGAAACTGTGTTTCAGCTTGCGATAAAAACCCTAGCTATGTTCATCAAAACCACCCTGTAATTGAAGAACTATATAACAGACATGGAAAAGATATAAACTTTTTAGGTTGTGTAATTACAAATGAAAATGTTTTCCTAGCAGATAAGCAAAGAAGTTCAGATTATACAGCAAAATTAGTTGAATTTTTAGGAGCAGATGCTGCAATAATATCAGAAGAAGGATTTGGAAATCCAGATGCTGATTTAGTTATGAACTGCAATAAGATACATGCAAAAGGTATAAAAACTGTTCTTATTACAGATGAATATGCAGGTCAAGATGGAGCATCTCAATCCCTTGCAGATTCAACACCACATGGAAAATTTGTTGTAACAGGTGGAAATGCAAATGAAGTAGTTATACTTCCAGGTATGAAAAAAATAATTGGCCATAAAGAAGCGGCAGATATAATTGCTGGAGGCCATGTAGGATCTTTAAGAGAAGATGGATCAATTGAAGCCGAAATTCAAGTTATAACTGGTGCTACTAGTGAAGTTGGATTTGGATATTTATCAGCAAAATCATTATAATTTTAGGAGGGTATTTAAATGTTAAAAGATAAAAAAGTCATTGCAATTGGAGATAGGGATGGAATACCAGGACCAGCTATAGAGGAATGTGTTAAATCAGCAGGTGCAGAAATAGCTTTTGCTTCAACAGAATGCTTTGTTTGAACAGCCGCAGGCGCTATGGATCTGGAGATCCAACAAAGAGTAAAAGATTTAACTGAAAAGTTTGGAGCAGAAAATGTAGTTGTAGTTCTTGGTGGTTCCGAAGCAGAAGCTTCAGGTTTATCAGCTGAAACAGTTACTGCAGGGGATCCAACATTTGCAGGACCACTTGCAGGGGTTGAACTTGGGCTTTCAGTTTATCATATTTTAGAACCAGAGGTTAAAGCAGAATGTGACGCAGCTGTTTTTGATGAACAATGCGGAATGATGGAAATGGTTCTTGATGTTGATGCAATTTGCGAAGAAGTATCTAAAGTAAGAAATGAGTTTTCAAAATATTAATACCTTTAGAAAGGGGGATCATTTTGTATAAAGTAGTACACTACATTAACCAATTTTATGCTGGAATTGGTGGAGAAGAAAAAGCAGATTATAAACCAGAAGTACGCGATGGCTTTGTTGGTCCTGGAATGGGATTAAATGGACTTTTAAAAGGCAAAGCGGAAATTGTTGCAACAGTTATCTGTGGGGATTCTTATTGCAACGAAAATTTAGATGAAGCTCGCAGCACCATTTTAGAAATGGTTAAAAAATACAATCCAGATATCTTTGTTGCAGGTCCTGCATTTAATGCTGGTAGGTATGGAGTTGCTTGCGGAGATATTTCAAAAGCAGTTAGAGATGAATTAAATATACCTGTAGTATCTGCTATGTATGGTGAGAATCCAGGAGTAGATATGTACAAGAAAGAAATGTATATTGTTGAAACAAAAAATAGTGCAGTAGGAATGAAAGATGCACTTTCAAAGCTTTCAAATCTTGTTATTAAAATATTGTCAGGTGAAGAATTATCACCTAAAGTTGATGGATATTTTGAAAGAGGAATTAGAAAGAATTTCTTTGCAAATGAAAGAGGCGCTAAAAGAGCAGTTGATATGCTTGTTAAGGTCATAAACAATGAAGAGCCTGAATCTGAATTTACAATGCCTGTATTTGATAGAGTTGATCCAAATAAAGCCATTAAAGATATAACAAAAGCTAAAATTGCCTTGGTTACATCTGGTGGTATAGTTCCAAAGGGAAATCCTGATCATATAGAATCTTCAAATGCTTCAAAATATGGCAGATACGATATTGAAGGAGTTAATAATTTAACTTCTGAAGACTATGAAACTGCTCATGGTGGATATGATCCAACTTATGCAAATAATGACGCTGATAGAGTGCTACCTGTTGATGTTTTAAGACAAATGGAAAAAGAAGGCAAAATAGGATCTTTATATAAATACTTCTACACTACAGTTGGCAATGGTACAGCTGTTGCATCTACAAAGAAATTTGGAGAGTTAATTGTTAAAGAATTATCAGAGAATGGCGTTGATGCAGTTATATTAACTTCCACCTGAGGAACTTGTACACGTTGCGGTGCAACACTTGTTAAAGAAATTGAACGTGGAGGTATACCAGTAGTTCATATGTGTACAATAGTGCCAATTTCCATGACGGTTGGTGCAAATAGAATAGTTCCTACAGTAGCTATACCTTATCCTCTTGGAAATCCTGCCTTGGCCCCAAAAGATGAATATGAATTAAGGTATAAATTAGTGGAAAAAGCTCTTAAAGCTTTAGAAACAGAAGTAGATACACAAACTGTATTTTAATTAATTATTTGAATAGCATGTTTTAATGGAAATTTCTCTACTTAGAACATGCTATTTTTAAAGATATAAGGAGTGAATAAAAATGAATTTTCCAGTTATAAAAAAGGCAAGTTATGTGCTATGTCATACACCAGATTTAATATTACATGCTGGTACAACTCAAACAACAGAAATGTTAATAAATAAAGATTCTGAGTATTTAAAAAAGGTTCCTGAAAGCCTAAGAACATATGAAGAGGTAGTAAAATATGCTCCAAATCAAACTTATATTGGAAATATAACTCCAGAGGAATTATCTGGTATTGAAAGACCATGGTATAATAAAAGCTTTGACAAAGGTGAAAGATTTGGAAGATTTGGTGAAATAATACCTGAAGATGAGTTCTATGGGCTTATGAAGATTTGTGATGCATTTGATCTTGTAACCTTAGAAAAGGAATTTACTGATAGAGTAAAAGATAAATATGCTAAACATCCTTTATTAAAGGATTTAATTCCAAAATTAAAAGATGGCGAAGATGGATCAAAACTTGTGCAATTAGCAAATAGCAATTTAGGTGAAGGATTATATGAAGATGGAAAATTAATTGGCTTTATAAAAAGAGCACACGAATATGATAAAAATTTAAATGCTCATACTATTTTAGAAAACTTAGCTTGTAAAGCATCTGGAGTTTTATCTTTATTGCACTTATCTAAGGACATGGATATTCCTGCTTGTGAAATAGAATATATTATTGAATGTTCTGAAGAAGCTATTGGGGATATGAACCAAAGAGGTGGTGGAAACCTTGCAAAATCTTGTGGAGAAATTGCTGGGCTTAAGGGATGTACAGGGATTGACATGAGAGGTTTCTGCGCAGGTCCTGCTCATGCAATTGTTACTGCATCAGCTTTAGTTCAGTCTGGCGTTTATAAAAATGTAGTAGTATTTGCTGGTGGAGCAACAGCTAAACTTGGAATGAATGGAAAAGATCATGTTAAAAAAGGTCTTAAAATTATGGAAGATTGCTTAGGTGGATTTGCAATATTAATATCCCAAAATGATGGAGTTAGTCCAGTTTTAAGAACTGATATAGTTGGAAAACATAGTATTGGCCATGGAGCAGCACCTCAAGCTGTTTTAGATGCACTTGTTTCAGAGCCACTTTTAAGAAATGGAATGAAAATAATAGATATTGATAAATTTGCACCAGAAATGCAGACTCCAGATTTAACTGAACCTGCTGGAGCTGGAGATGTGCCAACTCAAAATTATAAGATGATTGCTGCTCTTGCAGTTAGAAATGGGCAACTTGAAAAAGCTAAAATACCAGAATTTATGAAAGAACATGGATACCCAGGATATGCACCAACTCAAGGACATATTCCATCTGGAGTGCCAATTGTTGGTCATGGAATTGAAAGGATAAAAGAAGGGACTATTAAAAATTTCATGATAATTGGAAAGGGAAGTTTATTCTTAGGTAGAATGACAAACCTCTTTGATGGAATTTCAATAGTTGTAGAAAAAAATCAAGGAATTAAACAAGAAGAATCAGGAAAAACTTCAAAGGAAGATATAAAGGCGATAATTGCTGAAGGTTTAAGAGAATTATCCAAGTCCTTAAGGTCAGAATAAAGGAGGGGTAGAGAAATGGATGAAACTAAAAAGCTAATATGTGATGTATTAGATGAAATAGCAGATAATATTGAAAAAGGCGATTTTTCAAAGAAGGTTTCTATTGGCCTTACCACTCTAGGTTCAGAGCTTTCCCTCTCTGAAATGGTTAAAGGGGCAGAGCTTGCATCAAAGAAATATAAGGATTTTGAAATTGTATTAATTGGACCTAAAACTGATTCAAAGCTTAAAACATTTGAAGCGAATACTCCTGAAGAAGGGCATAAGGTGATGAATGAACTTTTAGAAAAAGGAGAAATTCAAGGAGTTGTAACACAACATTATGATTTTCCAATTGGAGTTGCAACTGTGGGAAGGGTTATTACTCCTTCTTGTGGAAAAGAAATGATAATTGGCACTACAACAGGAACTGCTTCTACATCTAGAATTGAAGCTATGGTAATAAATGCTGTTTCGTCTATTGCAACTGCAAAGTCTTTAGGCATAGAAAACCCAAAGGTTGGAATTTTAAATGTTGAGGGGTCCCGTGGTGTTGAAAGAATACTCATTGAAATGAAAACAAGGGGTTATGATATTAATTTCACAGAATCTAAAAGGGCAGATGGAGGGTTTGTTATGAGAGGAAATGATCTGCTCATGGGAACACCGGATATAATGCTTTGTGATTCTTTAACTGGAAATATTTTAATGAAGCTATTTTCATCATTTACTTCAGGTGGTAATTATGAAACATCAGGTTATGGATATGGGCCTGGAGTTGGCGAAGGATATGATAAAATTGTAAACATCATATCACGTGCATCAGGAGCTCCTGTAATATGTGAAGCTTTAAGGTATTGCGCATCCTGTGCTCAAGGTAATTTAATAAATAGAGCAAAAGAGGAATTTGAAAAGGCAAATGCCTGTGGACTAAAGGAATTAACTGCCAAAAAAGAGGAGAAAGTTAAAGTAGAAGTTGCTATTCCACCTAAAAAGGTAGTTACTGGTGAAATTGCAGGAATAGATATATTGGATTTAGAAGATGCTTGCAAAGCTTTATGGAAAGAAGGAATTTATTCTGAAAGTGGAATGGGGTGTACTGGCCCTATTGTATTAGTTCCTGAAGATGAAATAGATCATGCTAATGAAGTAATTAAAAAAGCTGGATATAAATAAGTTAAATTTATAGGGAAATTAATGATGGATAAACTAGCATAAACTATGAATTATGCAATTATCCATTATTATTTTTCCCTATATTTATATGAAAATGTCAATATATCTTAATTGACTGACAATATATAAAGATATATAATAAATATGATTAAATCGTTATTATTAAGTTTTTTGACAAATATGTATAAATATTAAAGGAAAGCTTCAAAAAATAACAATTATTTTAGGAGGAATTTATAAATGAAAAAGAGCATTTCATTGATTCTTACTTCTGTAATAGCTATGACCACTTTGTTTGCAGGTTGTACAAACAATAACAATGCAAGTACTGATACTACAGCTGCGCAAGATTCCACAGCAGCAAATACAACTGTTGCAGCAGAGAATACTACTGCAAGTGAGCCTTCAAAGAAGTTTCTTATAGGTCTTGCAACTGACCAAGGTGGTGTAAATGACAAGTCCTTTAACCAAGCTGCTGATACTGGCCTTCAGAATGCTGTAAAAGATTTTGGCATTGAGAAAAAAGTTATAGAATCAAAGAAGAAAGAAGAATATGAGCAAAATCTTCAAGCATTTGTTTCAACCAAAGCTGATTTAATAGTTGGAGTAGGTTTTATGATGTCTGATGCTGTTACAAATGTTTCAAAGCAAAACCCAGATTCTAAATTTTTATACATAGATGGAGTAGTTGATAATCCAAACGTTTTAAATGTAACATTTAAAGAAAATGAAGGATCTTATTTAATGGGAATTATAGCTGCTAAAATGTCAAAGGCAGGTAAAATTGGATTTATAGGCGGAGTTGATGGAGATTTAATACAAAGATTTGAAGCAGGATTTGCCGCAGGAGTAAAATCTATAAATCAAGATGCTGGAAAATTACTTGAAGATAGAGCTTTAGTTAAATATGCAGGATCATTTGATGATTCACAAAAAGGTAAAGAGCTTGCAAAATCATTAATAGATGAAGGTTGCGATGTTATATATCATGCAGCAGGCGGAGTCGGAATAGGAATGTTTGAAGCTGTTAAAGAAGCAAGAGAAGGTGGAAAAGAAGTTTGGGCAATTGGTGTAGATATGGATCAAGCTGTTACACTTTCTGATTATAGTGAATTTATAATAAGTTCAATGATGAAAAGAGTAGATACAGCAACTTATACAGCAGCTAAAGACCTAGTAAATGGTACACTTGTAACTGGAAAACATGAAGAACTAGGTTTAAAAGAAGATGGAGTTGGAATTGCACCAACAACTAAAGATAAAGTTCCACAAGATATTATCGATTTAGTTGATAAATATTCAGCTGCTATAAAAGATGGAAAAATCACAGTGCCAGCAAAGCCAGATGATGTTAAAAGTTTTACGCCACCAACTATCTAATTTAGTTTAAAAAATTCCCATATTTCATTTTGTACTTATAATGAAATATGGGATATTTATTTTTTCTAAATTTTATTTTATCGTTTTCAAACAATGCTCATTTAAGTATAATATTATTATATTTATTTTTAATATATAGTTTTGTTTTTACATAAACAATTAAGAAAGGTAGGTGCAATGTGGAAAAAATAGTTGAAATGAAAAATATAACAAAGATTTTTCCGGGTACCATTGCCAATGACAATATAAGCATTGATCTATATAAAGGAGAAACTCATGTACTTTTAGGTGAAAATGGTGCAGGAAAGACAACACTTATGAATGTTTTATATGGCTTATATCAAGCTGAAAAGGGTGAAATATTTATAAGGGGATCAAAAGTAAACATAAGAGATTCATCTGATGCTATTAAATTAGGAATTGGTATGGTTCATCAGCATTTTATGCTAGTGCATAATTTTACAGTAACAGAAAATATAATATTAGGTCATGAACCTGTTGCAGGTCTTATAATTGATATGAAAAAGGCAGAAAAAGATGTTCAAGACCTTGCAAAAAAATATGGCTTTAATATTAAATACAATTCCCTTATTAGCGATATAACAGTGGGACAACAACAAAAAGTTGAAATCATTAAAGCCCTTTATAGAGGTGCAGATATACTTATTTTAGATGAACCAACTGCAGTTTTAACGCCACAAGAAATAGATGAACTTGCTGTAATAATAGATAATCTTAAAAAAGAAGGGAAATCTGTAATATTAATAACACATAAGCTTAAAGAAATCATGAAGATGAGCGATAGAGTTACAATAATAAGGCGAGGCAAAGTAATAGACAGCATATATACAAAAGATGTGAATATTGAGATTTTAGCTGAAATGATGGTAGGAAGAAAAGTAAAGCTTTCTAGTGAAAAGAAAAAAGCAACACCTAAAGAGGAAGTATTAAGTGTAAAAAGTGTAAACTATATAGATAAAAGAGGAGTTAAGGTTATTGATGATTTAAATCTTTCTTTAAAGGCTGGAGAAATACTAGGTATTGCAGGGGTAGACGGAAATGGTCAAAGCGAATTTGTTCAAATTTTAGCAGGGCTTTTAAAAGTATCTAGTGGCAGCGTAAATATTAATAATAATGAAATTACAAATAAAAATTGTGAAGATATAATTAATTTAGGATTTGGACATGTACCTGAGGATAGGCATAAAAGAGGGCTTTTGTTAAAATTTCCACTTTATGAAAATGCTATTTTAGGAATGCACAAGAATAAGAAGTTTGCTGATGGGATCATCTTAAAGTATGATAAAATTAAGAAGCATACTAATGAAATAATTAAGGAATTTGATGTTCGATGCCCTAATGAAAATGTAAATGCTGAAACACTTTCAGGAGGAAATCAACAAAAATTAATAGTTGGTCGTGAAATTTTTAAAAATCCTAAACTATTAGTGGTATCGCAACCAACACGTGGTCTTGATGTTGGAGCTATTGAATATATTCATAAAAGACTTATAGAAGAAAGGGATAAAGGATGTGCTGTGCTCCTTGTTTCTTTAGAACTTGACGAAATACTTGATTTATCTGATAGAATTGCAGTGATGTATGGTGGCAAAATTCTAGCAGTTATGGACAGAAAAGATGCAGATGAATATAAATTAGGTAGGCTAATGGCAGGAGGGAGAGCGTAATGAGTGAGAAAAATAAAATCTCTAAAATGTCTTTATTTTCTATTTTAAATATATTTTTTCCCTTCATTGCAATAATAATTGCTATTATAATATCAGGATTCTTTGTAATGTGGGCAAAGGATTATCCACTTACTAAGTACTTTAATGCTATTTTAGACCTTTTTGTATCTATTTGGCAAGGAAGCCTTCAAAACCCTCAAGTTTTCTTTCAAATGCTGGAGTATGTGACACCTCTCATATTTACAGGAGTGGCAAATGCCATTGCATTTAGAACAGGGCTTTTTAATATTGGTACAGAAGGACAATTTATGATGGGAATGCTGGCTGCAGCATTAGTTGGGCTTATACCAGGGCTTAGTCCATTTATACATATTCCTTTAATTGTAATTAGTGGAATGCTAGCTGGTGGAGGATATGCTTCTATAACTGGATTTTTAAAAGCAAAATTAGGGATAAATGAAGTTATAACTTCTATAATGTTAAATTATATAGCTCTTCATTTTATAAACCTTATTATTTTAAGAACACCTCTTAATACAAATGATGCTACACCAGAAATAATGGAAAGTGCTATGGTTCCTCAATTTATAACATCTTCAAAAGCTAATATTTCCATATTTATTGCAATTATTGTAGCTGTTATTATTTATTATTTGCTTAAACAAACAACCATTGGATACGAATTAAGATCAGTAGGTTCAAACCCATTTGCTGCAGAATACGGTGGCATTAATATAAATAAAAATATGGTGCTTGCGCTTGTTTTATCAGGAGCTATAGCAGGTATTGGTGGAGCTACTCACGTTTCGGGAAATCTTCATAAGATATCAAACTATATTGGAGGTTTTTCAGGGTTTGGGCTAGATGGTATGGCTGTTGCCCTTCTAGCTAAGAGCAATCCAATTGCTTGTATATTTTCTGCTGTTTTATTTGGTGCTCTTAATGCTTCTTCAAGGATGATGCAGCTTAATGATATTCCAAAAGAAATAGTTGCTTTAATTCAAGCTATCATAATATTATTTGTGGCAACCGATTACATCCTTAAATATTTTGAAAATAAAAAGAGAAAGAAGGCGGCAATCAATGGGTGATTTTATATGGGCAGTTGTTTTATTAATAGCATCTACTTTAAGGTTTGCAACTCCTTTAATTTTTGCTTCTATGGGAGGAGTTATATCTGAAAAGTCAGGAGTTGTAAATATAGGGCTTGAAGGTATGATGACCATTGGATGCTTTTTTGGGGTTTTAGGATCGCATTTATATGGTCCAACATTTGGAATATTACTTGGAATTTTAGCAGGAGCATTAATTGGATTATTGCATGCATTTTTGTGCATAAACTTAAGATCAAATCAAATAATATCTGGAACAGCAATTAATTTATTTGCCACAGCATTTACAGTTTTTCTAGTAGGAAAGATATTTAACATGGGAAATCAAACGGACCCAGTGCCTGGCATACAATCACTTCCAGCTTTTTTGACTAAAATACCATTAATTGGTCCTTTTTTAAAAGAATTAAATTGGTTTGTTATTTTAGCTGTTATTGTGGTATTTGCAATGATATTCTTATTATATAAAACAAAGCTTGGGCTTAGAATTAGAGCAGTTGGCGAACATCCTAAAGCAGCAGATACTTTAGGTATAAACGTTTATAAAATAAGGTATTTATGTGTAATACTTTCAGGGGCACTTGCTGGACTTGCTGGAGTTGCATTGACTCTTGGAACTACACCGTTATATAGAGAGGGTATGGTTGCAGGTAAAGGGTTTATAGCTCTTGGAGCAGTTATTTTTGGAAACTGGAAACCAAAGAATACGGCATTCGCATGTTTGTTGTTTGCCTTTGCAGATGCACTTCAAATAAAAGCTCAAGGATTTGGTTGGCATCTTCCAACAGAAATTTATTATGTACTGCCTTATGTTTTAACCTTATTTGCCTTAGCAGGATTTATAGGTAAAACAACACCTCCGCTTGCAGATGGAGAAGCATATGTAAAATAAAATATTAAAAAGTTCTATAAAAGTATAATTTGGCTTTATAGAACTTTTTTTATTTTTACTAACAAAGAATTAATTTAAAAATATTAAGTATATATTAATATAACAAATAAGAGGAGGTTGTGTTATTTGAATTATAGGGAGGATGATAAATATAATTCATTATCTGATGAATTTTTCGAAGAAGGTTATACAAATTATATTATAAATAATTTAGCATCAATTCCTGAAGAAATTTTTAAAAAGATAGAAGTTAAACCAACGATAATAGATGAAAAATTTTCTATTGTAACATTAAATGATGAAAATGCAATTAATAATTTTTCATATTTTCAAACTGAAGTTGAAACCATAGCATGGCCGCAACTGCTATCTTTTTTTACATTAAATGCAACTTCACCAGTGCAGGCAGCCAACATTCCTCAATTTCATACAAATAAGTACTTAAACTTAACTGGCAATGGAGTGATAATATGCTTTATTGATAGTGGAATAGATTATTTAGATGAAGAATTTATATATGAAAATAATGCTAGCAAGATATTAGAAATATGGGATCAAACTATTGGTAAGCAATCAGACAATAAAGATATATTGTTTGGAACTATATATACAAGATCTCAAATAAATGGAGCTATTGCTCAAAAGGATATAGGTGATCCTTATTTAGTTGTACCAAGTAAAGATGAGATAGGGCATGGCACTATGGTTGCAAGATATGCTGCAGGGAGAACTATAGGAGCTGCACCAAATTCAGATATTATTATGATAAAGCTAAAACAAACAAATCTTTCAACAAGAGAATTATATGGCATTCATAATGTTGATATTCCTGTATATGATTTGGTGAATAATTACTTGGCTCTAAGATATGTAAATTCATTAATAAAAAAGTATAATAAGCCAATAGTTCTTTGTTATGGAATGGGTACAAATGTATCAGCACATGATGGTAGCTGTTTAATTGAAAAAACCATCGATATATTATCGGAAAATAGAGGGTTTGTTTGCGTTGCTGGAGTTGGAAATCAAGGTATTTCAGACACTCATTTTGTAGATACATTAAAAGACACAGGAGATACTACAGCCATTCAATTAAACATAGCTCCTGATGAAAAAGGATTAAGGCTTGATATTTGGTGCATAAAGCCAGATATTGTATCAGTAGGGATTGCGTCACCAAGAGGAGATAGAGTTGAAAAGATTGATGCACGAAGAGGAAGAGTTGAAACAATTAATTTTGTATATGAAGGGACAGCAGTAGTAGTAATATATCAAATTCCAGAACAAAATAGCGGTGACATGTTAGTTAGCCTGATATTTAAAAATGTGGCTGAGGGAATATGGAATATTACAGTATATGGTGACAATATCTTTAACGGAAGAATTGATGCGTGGATATATCAAGGTGAACTTTTAAATGCAGGTACAAGAATATTAAATTCTAATTCAGATACCACTCTCATGTCACCTTCTACAAGTAGAATGGCAATTACCACATCTTATTACAACCAGCAAACAGGAAATATTGATTCTAAATCTGGAAGAGGCTTTGCAAGAGATGGAAGTATAAAGCCTGATATATCAGTTGGTGGATACGATAATGATACAGGGGTTGCTTCTTCTTCTGTGGCAACAGCAGTAATAGCAGGAAGTGCTGCCCTTATTTTACAATGGGGAATAATAGACAAAAAGTATCCAATGATGTTTGCATCTACTGTGAAATCTTATATGATTCAAGGAACTGAGAAGGCTAATTATATGGTATATCCTAATGAAGTTAATGGTTATGGCAGGTTTTTCTTTGATAAGATGATTGAAGAGGTAACAAGCTTTCCATCTGGTTCAAGGCAAAATAATAATTTGAATTTTGATATTAAAGATAGCGAAAATATGGATAAAAAATGCTTAGAAAACATTTTGAATCCAAATTATACTAGCTGCATTGTTGAATATTTTGACAGTTTAGATAATATTAAAAATAGATTTCCTGAACTTTGTATATTTGAATTAAGTGAAAATTATGCTATTTTTATTATGCCTGCAGAAAAGAGCAATGAAATATATAACAGAGTAAGAAATGAAGTTATTATAAATAAAGAAATTTTTTTTACATTAAATGCAAATACTCCCCTTGATGCTGCTGGCGTTAATAATTTTCATTCAAATATAGGAATTAATTTAACAGGTGAAGGGGTAATAATAGGAATGGCAGACTCTGGAATTGATATATTTAATGAAGAATTCATAGATGAAAATGGAAAGAGCAAAATATTATATGCCTGGGACCAGACTATTGATGGAAAAAAAAGTGCAGATGGTTTATCAGTTTTATTTGGAAGTTTATTAACTAATGAAGATATTAATAATGAAATAAAAAATAAAGGATTAAATGAAAACCCTCCTCTTGCTGAAGGCTATGCACATGGTACAAAATGTGCACTATTAATTGGCGGAAATAAAACTGGCGCTGCACCAAAAACAAAGTTTATTTTTGTAAAGCTTAGGCCTAGCAATGTTCTTTATAACAAGATGACTTTTACTGAAATAAAAAACTTCCCGCTTTATTTAAATACTGATATTTTTCTTGCAATAAACTTTTTATCAAGTACTTCTAAGGCTATAAAAATGCCTACAGTTGTGCATTTAGCATTAGGATCTACAATTGGTGGTCATGATGGAGGAAATTTAATTGAAAGGCAGATAGATTCTCTAAGCATTTCAAATAGCATATTCTTTGTGACAGGAACAGGGAATGAGGGAGGCTATGGAGGCCATGCTTATATAAACATTGAGCAAGGAAGTCAAAAATCTATAGAATATAATTTGGGACAAAATGATAATACAATAGGCTTAATATTTTATTGCAGTGGAGTTGATAGAGTATCAATAGGAATGATATCACCACTTGGAGAAGTAATAAATAAACTTCCACTTATTACAAATGTACAGGTGATAAGGTTTTCTTTTGACAAGTCAATAGCTGAAGTAAGGTATAATTTTCAAGAAAGATATACAGGCAGTGAAAGCATATTGGTAAAAATAACTAATGCTACTCATGGTGTTTGGACATTTAATTTATTTGGAGAATCTGTAGTTGATAAAAGAGTGGATATTTGGATAAAAGATAGAGTTTTAAGAGATCAAAGCACTAGATTATTGAACTCTTCAGATGATATAACTCTTACTATTCCAGGCACAGCTAGGTATATTTCAGTATGTTCTTATTATAATCAAATTACAGGGGGAATTATACCTGAGTCAGGTAGAGGGTTTACAAGAGATAATGAAATAAGGCCTGATGTTGCTGTAGGAGGTTATGATATTACAACAAAAACGGCATCATCGAGTATTGCTTCTTCTGTTTATGCTGGAGCCATAGCTTTAATTGTACAATGGGGGCTTGTGCAAAAAAATGACAACTTATTAAACCCAAGGAATATAAAAAATTATATATTAATGGGTGGAATTAAGGCTAAAGGAAGGGTTTATCCTAATAGATTTTGGGGATATGGTTATTTTAATTTAAATACATTATTTAATGCAATTGGACAAAGTACTGAATTTGCATTTAATTCCAACATTTTTATCAGGAAACCTACAAGCTATTTAATATAAAAAAATTAAATAAACCAAAACTACTATACACGTTAATAAATAAATGATAACATAAATTATTATATTTTTTTAGAAATCAATTAACAAGAGAGGATTAAAAATGGCTACTATAAAAGATATAGCACGTGAAGCTGGGGTGAGCTATACAACAGTTTCAAATGTTATTCATGGAAGAACTTCTCGTGCCTCTGCACAAACAATTGAGCGTATTAATGATATAATTAAAAAGATGAATTATACACCAAATATGTCAGCAAGGTCTCTTGTATCACAAAGTTCAAAGGTTGTTGCTATTATTAATAATTTAGTGCCTAAACAAAGCGGTAGCTTCCTTGAGGATCCTTTTCATAATGCTTTTATTGGTGCAATAGAGGAGTCTTTGCGCCAAAATGGTTATTATTTAATGATTAGAACTATTGAAGATCCGCAAAGCCTTTTAAGTTTTTTGCATAATTGGAATGTTGATGGATTATTTTTAACTGGAATATTTGAAGATGATGAAATATTTAAAACTATTAAAGATCTTAAAATGCCAATTGTTTTAACTGATAGCTATTTATCAATTTTAAACAATATGATTTGCATTGGACTACAGGATTTTAGGGGTGGATATATTGCTACAAGGTATTTAATTGAGAATAATCATCGCAAAATTGCTTTTGCTTGTCCTCCTATACATGGAATTGGAGTTGTAATGGAAAGATTAAATGGGTATAAAAAAGCTCTTTGTGAATTTAATATAAAATTTGATGAGAGTTTAGTTTTTGAAAGGGAGTTTACTTTTGAAGAAACCTGTGCACTTGGCAAATATATTTCTAAAAGAGATGATATTACAGCCGTATTTGCAACTGCAGATATTATGGCTGCTGGCATAATGGCTGGGTTTCAACAAAGTGGGAAAAGGGTTCCTAATGATATTTCTATTATAGGATTTGACGATATTTCTTTGTGTCAAATGACAATGCCTACTTTAACCACCATTCATCAAGATTCCATAAAAAAAGGTCAAATTGCAGCGGATTTTATGATGAAAGCTTTAAATGGTGAACCTATCCTTAAGAAAAAGAAAATACTTCCTGTTAGCTTGTGCGTTAGAGGTAGTGTGAGGAAGATATAAATAGCTTATTTTAACTATGCCTTGTCATTTTGGAGGGTTTTTAGAATTTTGATTATATCATAGACAGATAAAAAAATGACTAAAAATAAAATAGTGATATAATAATTAAATAACATTATTTTATAAAGGATGATTTAATTGAACTATAAAGTTTTTTTAAAAGATTGGAAAATTTGCGGGTACTATCCGTATGTACCTCAATTAGGTTTTATAGAACCTCGCCTTGGCAGAAGCATTACAGATTGGATTCAAGCTAATGTTCCAGGCTCAGTTCATGATGATTTATTAAGAGCAGGATGGATTGATGATCCTTATTTTGAAATGAATAGCTTAAAATGTGAATGGATTGAAAATAAATGGTGGGCTTATAAAAGCACTTTTGATTTTGAAATCACTAAAGGAAAAACCTATTACCTTAATTTTAATGGTCTTGATTATAAGGCTCATATTTATTTTAATAGGGAATTTATAACAATACATGAAGGCAGCTTTATTCCTCTTTCTATCAACGTTACAAAAAAGTTAAAAGCTAAAGACAATGAACTTTTAGTAATATTTGAATCTGTACCTGATGAAGAAAGCCAAGCAGGATATGCATCTCATACAAAAACTCAAAAGAGCCGATTTTCATATAAATGGGATTTTAGCACTAGGATGGTTTCTGTGGGTATTTGGGGTCATGTGTATATAGAGACTTTAGGTGATGGCAAGATCGATGATATTTGGGTAAAGCCAACAATTTATAAAGATCAAGGAATCGTAAATATAAGCACTGCATGTATATTTAATTCTATAGCATCAGATTATGAAATACAAGTACAGATTTACGAAGGTGAAAAATTAGTAGCATCTAAAAACGAGAAATATCTAATAGAAAATGAAAGAAATGAAAATGTCATTGAAACATTTATAAAGGATCCTAAAATTTGGTACCCTAATGGTTTAGGAGAGCAAGCCCTGTATAAGGTTGTAATACAAATCTATATAGATGAAGTTTTATCAGATGAGAGGATTTTAAATATTGGGTTTAAGGATCTTAAATGGATTCAAAACCAAGGAGCTAAGGAAGATTCTTTGCCTTATTGTTTACTTGTAAATGGAAAAAGGGTCTATATAAAGGGAGTTAATTTAACCCCATTTGATATGTTAATTGGTACTGTTTCAGATGAAAAATATGAATTATATTTAAAACAAATTAAGGATGCAAATATAAATTTAGTTAGAGTAAATGGTGTGGGGCTCATAGAAAAGGAAGTTTTTTATAATTTGTGCGATAAATTTGGCATTCTTGTATGGCAAGAATTTATACAAACAAGCTCTTCTATGGACCGCACACCACCTACTAATAAAGATTATCTAAAAATTTTAGAGAAAACTTCTATAGCAGCAGTTAAACAAAAAAGAAATCATGTTTGCTTAGCTTGTTACAGCGGAGGAAATGAATTAACAGACTCACCCAAAAAGCCAGCTACTTTCTATAATGCCAATATTAATTTTCTTAAAAATATTGTGGAAACATATGATACTAGAAGATGGATGTTTCCTTCATCAAGCTCAGGTCCCAATGAATTTTTAATGGTGAATAAGCCAGGTTTAAATCATGATGTTCATGGACCTTGGGTTTATGAAGGCCCTAAAGGTCAATATGATCTATATAATAAATCTGACAGCCTTTTTCATGGAGAATTAGGTGTAGATGGTATGGCTCATATGGAGTCTTTAAAAAAGTTTCTTTCAGATAAAAATTTAAAAGTGACTACCATGGAAGAAAATTTAGTTTGGCGACACCATGGGGATTGGTGGGATACTTATAGCAGGGAAATATCATTATTTGGAAAAATACCAAATTTAGAAAGTTTCATAGAAATGAGCCAGTTCATACAAGCTGAAGGAATTAGATATGCACTTGAAGCTAATAGAAGGAGAAAATATGAAAACAGCGGCAGCATGATGTGGGCTTTTAACGAGCCATTTCCAAATGTGTCTAATACATGTTTAGTAGACTATTATGGAGTTCCTAAAATGTCCTACTATTATGTTAAAAATGCTTATAGTTTGGTGCATATGTCTTTAAAGTATGATAAACTTTTTTTAAAAGAAAAAGAAAAATTTACAGCAAAAAGTTATATTCACAATAGTTTAGGTGAGCAAAATTTATATTGGAAAATTGAAATTTTAGAATTAAATGGAAATTCAATAAAGGAATTTTCAGGAGAAAAATTGGTATATGAAAATAGCACAAGTTTTTGCAATGATGTGGAGTTCATTATACCATCTAAAATTACTGAAGTTTTCATGGTTAGGCTTAATTTATCAGATGGCAAAGAAAAGTTTACAAATGAGTATTTATTTTCTAAAAATATAAAACATGTTTATGGATCCTTATTGGAGAAGCAAGATGTTAAACTTGAATATAAACTTATAGAAGAAAAGAATAATAAAGCTGTTTTTAAAGTAAAGAACTGTGGCAAAGCTGCGGCATTATTTGTTCACCCATATTTAGAAAATGAAAATGACTTTTTATTTTCACCTCAAAGCTATAAATCTTTGATGCCTGGTGAAAGTATGGACTTTACTGTTATTTCATATAAAGATGGTAGAGATATTTCAAAAGTTAAATTTCATAGCTTTTTTACGAAATAATATTCTGAATTTTAAAGGCTTTTCAAAGCATTCTATTGAAAAGCCTTTTTTTTTATTTATAATATATAATTGGATAGGAGGTAAAAATATGAAATTTGTTAAGTTTTTATACAGCAGAATGTTTTTAACAATTTTTTTAATTCTAATACAATTGGTGTGGTTCATTATATTTTGGGTTAGACTTGTTGATTACTCTATATTTATATCCATATTATTTTCTATTCTTAGTATTTCAATGATTTTATTTATAATAACTTATGATAATAACCCATCTTTTAAAATTGGATGGATTATTATAATCATGGCTTTGCCACTTCTTGGAGGACTTTTATATATTTTTTTTGGAAGCAACAGGCCTCTTAGAAAAATTCGAAATAAGATAAACTCTGAACATAATGAACTGTTGCGTGATATTAATTCTAATTTTGAAATAGAGGATAAAATATCTAAAATTGATGAACGCATTGCAGGCACTATTTCATACTTACAAGATAAGTGCAATTTTCCAGTGTGGGAAAACACTCAAATTACTTATTATACTATTGGGGAAGAAATGTATAAATCTTTATTGGAAGAATTGGAAAAAGCTGAAAAGTTCATATTTATGGAGTATTTTATCATAGATAAAGGCATAATGTGGGATGGCATATTTAAGATATTAAAAAGAAAAGCAGCTTTAGGGCTAGATGTTCGTTTGATGTATGATGATGTTGGTTGTTTAAATTTGCTTCCACGTAAATTTTACAAGGACATTGAAGGTTATGGCATTAAGTGCATGGCCTTTAATCCATTTGTTCCTATTTTATCTATTGCTGTAAACAATCGTGACCACAGAAAAATCACTGTAATAGATGGGAAGGTTGCATTTAACGGTGGCATAAACCTTGCAGATGAATACATAAATGCTAAAAATGTTCATGGACATTGGAAAGACACTGGAATAAGGATTGTGGGAGATGGAGTTTGGAATTGCACTGCTATGTTTCTAGAAATGTGGAATGCTTTTCGTAAAACAGATGAAAGCTTTGATAAATTTAAAGCATTAACTAAAAAAAATACTTTTAATGATGGATTTATAGTACCATTTGGTGATTCACCTTTTGACGATGAATCAATAAGTCAAAATATTTACATAGATATATTAAATCAAGCTAAAAAATACGTCTATATTTTTACTCCATATCTAATAATTGATTATGAAATGGAAAATGCGCTAAAATTTGCTGCAAAGCGGAGAGTTGATGTTAGAATAGTTACACCTTTTATTGGTGATAATCCAATTGTACATCGCTTGACTCGTTCTTTTTATGGAGTGCTTTTAACAGGAGGAGTGAAAATTTATGAATATACACCAGGGTTTATTCATGCAAAAAGCTATGTAAGTGATGATGAAATTGCAGTGGTTGGATCAATTAATATGGATTTTCGCAGTCTTTTTCTTCATTTTGAATGTGGAACATTTATGTACAAATCTAAGGCTGTTAAGGACATTAGAGATGATTGTATAAATACTTTTGAAAAGTGTAAAAAGATAAGCCTAGAAAGTACAAGAGAAAATATATTTTGGAAATTTATTGATGCGATTTTTAGAGTATTTGCACCATTAATGTAAATATTTAAAATTTACCATGGCTATCCATGGTAAATTTCTTCTATTTTAGAATGATTTTTTGTTATAGATACCTGATATTTTTTATTATTATATAAAAATTTAAAATAAAGTCCATTCCAGTTTTCTGGTAGGCATGGTTTTATTTTAGGCTTGCCATCTTTAAAATAAAGACCAGCAAATCCTTGAACTAATACTTTATAAGCTCCACCAGATGCTGCAGGATGGGTTCCCCCAATATATATTAAACCTGCCCACTTCTTTCCTTTGCCTTTAATTTCTGTTTCGGCAGATTTTAAGAAAAAAGGATAAGCTATATTAGGTTCATTAAATCTACATGCCAAAAGCCCATGCATACAAGCGCTTAAAGAGGATCCATGTTCGGTGCGAGTCTCATAATAATTAAAATTATTCTTTAAAATATTTTCATCGTATTCATCATGAAATATTTCAAGCATTGTTACAACATCAGCTTGTTTAATTATTTTAGTTTGTGATGCAATGCCATATGCACCGCCCCAATATTCCCTAGGATCTATTAACCTAGATTTTAAATTGTCTAAAGAAACATCTTCTAATTTAAAGTAGCCATCAAATTGTTCTATAATTCCATTATCATCAGGACAAGGGATGTATATTTTTTCATAAGCTGTGGTAAAATCTTTAATAAGTTCATTTAATTTTTTATTTTCATAAAGCTTAGGGGAATAATTTTTTAATATCTCTATGCACTCCAAAGCGCTTTTAAATGTATATTTTGCCATTTTATTTGTATAGGCATTGTTGTTTACTCTTTCATGATATTCATCAGGCCCAACCACATCTAAAATTTCATATTTATCTTTATAAAATGGCTTTAATAAAAGGGATAAATAAAATTTAGCACATTCAATTATGGTTTCTGCCCCACCATTTATAAGGATATCATAATCTAAAGTATGATTAATATATTTCATTATTCCATAGACTATAGCAGATGAAATATGGTATTGCTTATCCCTAAAATAAGTTCTTTGTGGTCTTTTAGTAAATACATCAATTACATTATAGTAAGTACAGGCCTCTATTCCACCTTCTTGGCTTTCCCATGGATAAAAAGCTCCAGAGTGTCCATATTCTTTAGCTTTTAAGATCGCTAAAGGAAGGCTTTCTATTCTATATTCAATGAGAGATTTGGCTACTTTAGGATTTGTATATAGATAATAATCAAGCATAAACATTTCACTGTCCCAAAATATTGCCCCTTTATATACTTGCCCAGAAAGACCCCTTGCAGGTATGGACAAATTATCTTTATGCCTTGGAGCAATTGAATTTAAATGGTATAATGAATAATTCATAGATATATTGGCCTTTTCATCTCCATCAATGTTTACCTCACAAATATCCCAAAGCTCTTCCCACACATCTATGGATTTTTTCTTTTCGATTTCATAGCTATTTTCATTAAAACCACATGTAATGTTAATAGCTTCATCTTCAGGATTTAAAGAATCATTTGAAGTAAAAATTGCACCTAAATACGTTAAAGTTACCTCTTCAAAAGCTTTTAAATGTAAATTAAACTTTTTAATGCCATCATTAAATTCGCAAGCTTCATTTAAAAAGAAATCTTTTCTAGTTACAATTACAGTTTTATGACTATTACCTGCATAAGCATTGCATAAAACTAAATTATCTATATCTTTAAAACTTATTTTAGTATAATGTGGGCCATTTATATCCCACACATCTTTATCTATTCCTGTGTATATAGAAAGGTTGCAGTCATAATTTGAGAAAGCAGAAAACTTACATCCATAAATATGGCAATTATTCATGCTTACAAATCTTTCGCTTTTAAAATGAATTAAACCTTTTTCATTTTTCCATGAAGTTTTTCTTGAAAAAATTCCATGTCTAAAATTAAGCTCTTGCTTATGGTTAAAAGGTGTTTCTTCAGAAGGAAAGCACTTATTTGTATCTACTTCTATATAGGTATAAAATGGGTTAGGAGCATTTAAAGGCTCACGCCAACTATCAGATACTTTATCATATATACCAGCTAAATTAACTGAAGGGAATTTATCTTTTCTATATTCATCTAAAGTTCCACGAACTCCCATATATCCATTTCCAATTAAGAATTTATTGCCATCATCTAAATAGCTATCTTTATGAAAAGATGTGTTTGAAATAACAAAATTCATATTTCCCTCCAAATTATTTAAGCTTTACTTTTAAAATATTTTTATCTAGGGTATAGGCTTCTCCATAGACCTTAATTGTAAAATCTAAAGGAGTATCCATAGAAAATTCCACAAATTCCTTATCAATGGAAATTTTAATAATTGCTTTATGATAAACTAAGCTAAAGGAAAATTTTTCCCATTCCTTAGGTATTCTTGGTGAAAAGGACAAATTCTCTCCATCGCTTCTTAAACCACTAAACCCATAAACAATATTCATCCAAGCTCCTGCAAGAGATGTTATATGAAGTCCTTCGTTGGTGTTTCTGTTATAATTATCTAAATCAAGCCTTGTTGCAAAATCAAAAAATCTATAAACGTCTTCTTCTTTTCCAATTTGGCAAGCTAAAATAGAGTGAACAGAAGGTGAGAGGCTTGATTCATGTATGCAAAGAGGTTCATAATATTCATAGTTTTTCTTTAACTCTTCATTTGTAAATTCTGAACTAAACATAAACATAAACATTAAAACGTCTGGCTGCTTTATCATATTGTTTCTGTAAATTCTATCATAGGACCAGTGGTGATAAAGTGGAAAGTCTTCATTTGGAATTTTTTTAATGTCTATTTTAGGAAGAGAGTAAAATCCGTCATGTTGCTCAAATAGTCCTGTTTCTTTATCATAGGGGATATACATGGACTTGCTCATTTTATTCCATGATTCTATTTCTTCATTTAAAAGACCAACCTTTTTTATTAATTTCTCATATTTTAAAGGTTCTTCTTTCTCCATATTTTCAAGAGATTTTAGTGCATATAAAAAGGTTTTTTTTGCCATAAAATTTGTGTAACAGTTATTATTTACCATGAGCTCAAATTCATCTGGTCCCATTACTCCATAAAAGCCATACTTATTTGTTATTGGATTATAATTACCTCTTGTTGCAAGCATCCTACAAATTTCAATGAGCATTTCAACTCCATAATCATAAAGAAAATCATAATCTAAGCATGAGTTAACATATTGATAAATTCCATACATAACAGCAGTGGAAGCTTGAAGCTGGGTGCTTGCATGTTGCCATAAAGAGCAGCATTCATCACCGCTTATGGTAGCTATAGGATAAAATGCACCTTTGCAATCAAGATCTTTAGCCCTTTTTTTTGCTTGATCTAAAGTATTGTATCTAAATTTTAAAATGCTTTTTGCAGCTTCTGGATTTGTAAATAAATAAAATGGCAAACAATACACTTCGCTATCCCAAAAAGTATTCCCATTGTAAACTTCTCCAGTTAAACCTTTAGCGCCAATTATTGCTCCATAATTTGATGTGTGAAGGGTTTGAGTTAATTGAAAAATGCTATACCTTATTCCTTGTTGAATTTTTTCATCTCCAAAGATCTCAATATCTGAACTTTTCCAAGATTTTTCCCACCAGTTAATTGATTCTTCCTTTAAGTCTTCATATTTAAATTTATTTATGTTTTTTATTAAAGAATTAGATTTTTCAACGTTGATTATTTTTTCAATAAATGCAGTTTCTAAAGGATCTAAACTTCCTTCAAAATTAATGGAAACAAATTTATCTTTTAAATTTGAGTCCTTTTGCTTAAGGCTTGTGTTAAAAGAAGCAGAAACAAAAATATTTTGATTTGTAGTCTTTGTGGTTCCAGATATTTCACAATAATTTTCACAAGCTTTTATATTATCTTTATTGCAATTCCAAAAATTTTCATTTAGCATCATGTGCTTTCTAGAAAAATCAAGTCCTGATTCAAGTTTTATAAAGGCTTTTCCCTTTAAACATTTAAAATTAATCCTTTGTCCTGAAAAATTTGGCTCAGTCATTGACATAAATCTCTGAAATTCTATATAAATTTCAACATCTTTTGACACATTCCAAATAAAGCTTCTAGTTAAAACACCGGTTTTCATGTTAACTTCTCTTTTAAAATCTTTTATATCACAATTATATAAATCCAAAATTGCATCATTAACATAAATTCTAGTATATAAATAATCTACAGTGTTAACCATGAATTCTGTGCTTTCAATAATTCCCTTATATCCGCCTTTACCTAAAGCTTTTCTTTCATAAACTCCATTTATATAACTACCAATGAGAGTGTTTCCAGAATAACCTTCTTCAAAATAACCTCTTACACCCATATATTCATTGCCAATGGAAAATACAGATTCAGAAACTAAGGAATAATCTTTATTAAACCCAATTTCGATAATTTTCCATGGATGGATTTTAAAATAAATATCAGCTGATTTCATTTAACCCTTTACCCCCCCTGTAAAAGCTCCACTTGTAATTTGTTTTTGGAACAATATAAATAAAATAGTTGGTGGTATAATTGAGAACACAATAGATCTCAGTATTTCAACATCAGTTGCATGAGAAGTTCTAAATTGAAATAATCTAACCATAACAGTTTCAAAAGGGCTGCCTGATAAAACTAAATAAGGAAGCAAAAAATCAGACCAAGCAGCAGTAACAGCGAATATAGATATTACAATAATAATGGATTTAGAAATAGGCATTATTATCATATAAAATACCTTTAAATCAGAGCAACCATCGAGGATAGCAGCTTCAAAGTATTCTTTTGGTATAGTATCAAAGAATTCTTTAAATAAAACCACATAAAAAGCATTTGCACCAAAAGATAACCAAAGAGGTATAAAGCTTTTGTTTAGCCCTAGTGAATTAATATTTACATAAAGAGCCACAATACTAGTAGTTGCTGGAATGAGCAAGCTCCATAAAATAATTCCAAATATAAGCTTTCCGCCTTTAGGTTTTAAGATAGATAAAGAATAAGCTAAAAGCCCGTTAAAGATAACTGCGCAAATAACGCTCCCTAAAACAGAAATCAAAGAATTTATATAATATTTAAAAAATTTAAAGTCTGTCCAAGTTTTTAAGAATTTGCCAATATCAAAACTTTCAGGAAGTATTGTAGGTTTTAATCTAAATTCTTTTATATCTTTAAACCCTCCAAACATTACCCAAACTGCAGGAAATAAAGCTACGATAATCATTATTAAACAAGCAATAAATATTAAAATTGTGGCAATTTTTGTGCCTTTTGAATACATATCATAAAATCTAATTATTCCATCTTGTTTTTTTGAATATTTTCTAAACATTTTCTTACCACCTTATTAATTTTTAGTTTTTGTAATTTTAAAATAAATTACAGTAAGAAAAATAAGCACTATGCATATTAAAACTGAAAGGGCAGCAGCCATTGGATAGTTAAAATCTTGAAATGCATAATTATAAACAAGCTGCATTATTGAAATGCTTGCATTATTA
This sequence comes from Clostridiaceae bacterium, assembly GCA_031549885.1. Lineage (GTDB taxonomy): Bacteria > Bacillota > Clostridia > Clostridiales > Clostridiaceae > WQUF01. Next base: position 17,088 of record JAVBPD010000004.1, on the reverse strand, counting down.
GGTCCTCCATTTGTGAGAACAAGTGGTTCGTATAATATTTGAAAGACAGAAATAATTTGCAGGATTAATAGGGTTTTTCCAAGGCTTAAAATGCTAGGCATGGTTATATATAAGAATCTTTTAAATGGTGTTGCGCCATCAATTGTGGCAGCTTCATATAGATCTGTACTTATATTGCTGATTCCTGCCATATATATAAGAGCAGTGCTTCCAGCAGCTTTCCATGTCATAGTTAAAATAATAAGGGGTATTGTTAAATGTATATTTGTAAGCCAAATTTGAGGCTTAATGCCAATTTTAGATAATAAAATATTTAAAACACCAGTAGGACCAGGTCTAAAGAAATATCCCCATATTAAAGTTGTTGCAAGGCCTGGAATAATATTTGGAAAATAAACTCCAACGCGGAAAGCATTTTTAAAATTTGCCACTTCAGATATTAAAGCTGCCATAATAATTGGTATCCAGAATCCTAAAATAAGGGACCAAAATATATATACAAATGTATTTCTAAATGCAGCTAAAAAATCAGGATGTTTAAAAACCCTTAAATAATTATCGAAATAAACAAATTCTTGAAGCCTTATACCTTGAGCAGTATATAAGGAAAGGCGAATGCTTCCAATTAAAGGCACCCATACAAAAAAAGCAAATAATATTAATGTTGGAAGCATAATGAGCCAAGAGTTTATATTTTTCTTCATTTTTCCATATTTATAATTTTGCACTACCTTATTCTTTATAATCAAGAATTCCTCACCTCACAAATACAAATTATAATATAAGGGCATCTCAGGACATAGTATTTGAGATACCCAAAGTTAAATTATTTATTTACTTTTGTATCTAATATTGTTTGATAGTTGTCATTAGCTGTCTTTAAAAGAGCAGCTGGGTCAGCATTTTGATCAGTGATTACAGCTTGAAGAACTTTAGTAAGTTCACTATACATATCTTGAGCGGAGCCTGGTTCTTCTAAACGAAGGTTTCCATCTTTTTTAATTATATTAAAATAATCATCGTAGAGTTTCATATCTACATTTTTATGAGCTTCAATCACTTTGTTTTCAGCATCTAAAAGATCCTGATTTGTCCAACATGGGAAACGTGGAATAACTGGTATACCATTATTAACTCTATACTCTGCATCTTTATTCATTCCAGCTATAGCATCATCAGTTGCAACAGGGGCTTTTCCCATTGTTATTAGATAATCAAGAGCTGCATTTACTTCATCATCAGTAGCACTGTTTGCAAACATATAAGGAGTTCCACCGGATAATGAATACTGTCCTCCAGGCCCTTGTGGAATTGGCACTAAAGCAAGCTTATCAACAGGAAGTCCATTTAAATAAGTTGGCTGATTTACTGCATCATTTGCAGCAATATACATAGCAGCTCCACCAGTTCCAAGTTGCGCAAATCCTGTTCCCCAATCTTCATTGGTTGGATCAGGTGTTAAAACATCGTATTTCCATTTTAAATCTTTTACATATTGAAGAGCTGCTATAGCTTCAGGAGTGTTTAAATTTGAAACAAATTTATCTTGATCTTTAGTTACAAGCTTTGCGCCAAAATCCCAAGCTATATTGCTAAAATGCCATCCACCAGCACCGTCTTTAGCAAGTAAGCATAAACCTGCTGCACCAGTTTTATCTTTAATAATTTTAGCAGTTTCAGCAAGCTCTTCCCAAGTCTTTGGATATTTAGGAAGGCCATTTTCCATAAGGCCTGCTTTTTCAAAAAGTTCTAAATTAAGCATAAGTCCTAAAGCGTATCCATCACGAGGAATACCATAAATATGTCCATCTTTTGATAGAAGGTCTTTAATTTGAGGATTAATTGCATCAAGCCATCCTCTAGCTTTTAAAATATCAGTTATATCTTTCACAAAACCTCCAGCAATTAACTTTTGAGGTTCAGTATACCAAGTTTCAAAAATAGTAGGAAGTGTTTTTGATTCTGCCCTTGAAACAAAAGTATCTGTAGCATATTTGTAATAATCAGGAACAACTTCAACATTTGGATGGGTTTTCTTAAATGTTTCTACAAAGCCTTCGTGCATTTTTATTTCATCTGCAAGTGAGTCTTCTGGCCATATACCAAGTTTTAATGTTACTTTTTCAGATGAGGTTGTACTATTTTCAGCAGTGGTATTTGTAGCTGCACTTGTTGTAGTTTGCTCAGAAGTTGCTGTTGTATTTGCAGTATTAGTTGTAGCTGTATCTGAAGCTGCATTAGTGCCTGAGCAGCTAGAAAATGTTACAACTGTTAGCATTGCTAGAAGCAAAGAGCTAAAAAATCTTTTCATAATTCCCTCCAAAAATAAATTTTACTTGCTAGGTTTAACGTTAAAGTTAGTTTAAAATAAATTATTATAAATGTCAATATGGTTTTGCTAAAAATGATAACATTTTCAAGATTAGTTTTGTTATGTTATAATCCATATATCTTAAGTTATGATTGGAGGAAGCAATGCAACTATCAATTAGAAATAAGATTATTTTATGCTATGCTATTTTAATTTTAATGAGCATTTCTATTAGCCTTGGGATTTTTTTCTCTTCAAAGGATTATATTACAAATAAAACATTTGAAGAGATATCCCTTGATTCCATTGAGTCTGATAATAAAGCTATAAATGCGGTTTTAAGAGATGTTTTAGATACATCAAAAACAATAATATCAAGCAGCATTGTTCAAGATGGTTTAATTAAATTTTCTTGGGAAGAAGATCTAAAGATTATGAATTATTTAAAGGAAACTGTTAATTTTAAAAGTGCCATATCTTCTGCTTATATAGTAAGGCAAAATGGAGACAAGTATTATTCAGAAAAAAAAGTATTTAAAAATATAAATTATGAGAGTGTTGTTAATTTGCCTATTTATAATAAAATAGTTGAGAAAAAAGGTGGATATGTGGTTTCTTTAAATGCCTGTGGGTTAATTGATGAGAAAATTCAATATATTTCTTTTTTTCGCATCATTAATAGCCTTAAAAATTTTAAACCTATTGGTATTTTATGCATTAATGTTGAGTTCAATAAAATGTTTGGTATGGATTATGATGATGTGGATCTATTAAATGATAATAGCAGTGTTTATATTGTGAAAAACAATATAGACAATATTATTAGTAAACAAGCCATTGCTGATTTATTTAACAAAAATGATAAATTTTCAGAAATTTTACGTGAAGGTAAAAATAATTATGTTATTGTCGGCATAAAAAATGAAGGACTTAATATGAGCATAATTAAATGTTTATCTGTTTATGAAGTTTCTATACCCCTTAGCGCATTTACTTCAATAATTGCCTTAATTATAGTTATTAGCAGTTTGCTTATTTTTTTTGGATCTGTATGGATTTCAAATTATATTTCTCGCCCAATTAAAAAATTAATAGAATCTATGGATTGTGTTTTTAATGGAAAGTTTAATTATGTAGATTCAATAACAACAAAAGATGAAATTGGGCGGTTTCAAGAGGTGTATAATATAACGATAGATAAAATTCAAAGGCTTATAAAAGATGTTTATGAAGAACAAAAAGCACTTCATAAAGCAGAGCTTGAAATAACTATTGCTCAAATAAAGCCACATTTTTTATATAATACGCTGAATACCATAAGCTCTTTAGCTGTTATGGGCAAGACTGAAGAGGTATCAGAAACCATAAATGCTTTAGGAAATTTTTATAAAGCTTGTTTAAACAATGGTGATGAAATAATTTCACTTGAAAAGGAATTACAATCAATAAAGTCATACCAATACATACAACAACTTAGATATAAAGATTTGTTTGACATAGAGTATGATGTATCTCAGGAAGCATTAGATGTAAATGTTCCAAAGATGATTTTGCAACCACTTGTAGAGAATTCTATTTATCATGGAATTCGAGAAAACATTATAGACGGGCTTATTGAAATAAAAGCTTTTGTGGATGAAGAATTTCTATATATTGAAGTTATTGATAATGGAAAGGGCATGGATAATAAGAAGCTTCAAGAAGTATTATTAGGAAAGAGCGTGGGGATTAACGCAACGAAAAAGCGAATTAAAATTTTATGTGGAGAAACAAGTGAGTTTAAAGTAGATAGTGCTTTAGGAGAAGGCACATCTGTAAAAATTAAAATCCATAGGAGGCTTTAACGTGGAAAGGCTAAAAGTATTAATTGTAGAAGATGAGTTTTTAATAAGGGAACTTATTAAAAATTATGTGGTTATTCAAAATAAATTTTTTGATATTGTAGGCGAAGCTTCTTCAGCGGCTGAGGCGCTTGATTTTTTAGATGAAATTTCCTGTGACATTATAATAACAGATATTAATATGCCAGTTCTTAATGGAATAGAAATGATTAAAATGATTTTTGAAGTTAAACCTCACATAAAAGTCATAGTTGTTACAGGACATGACAATTTTGATTATGCTCAAAAATGTATAAAGATAGGTGTGGACGATTATTTATTAAAGCCATTAAATGAGAAAGATTTTATTGAAAGCATATATAAGACTCGAGATAAAATAATTAGTGAAAGGAAAAAAGAGCTTGAATATAAAGAAATTATTAACCAAATAAATGAATACATTCCTTATTTATCAGAAGCATTTTTAAACGAAATAATAACAAAAAAACTTGATTCAAAATATATTGAAGAAAAGCTCTTATCTTTAAAAATTGATATTGGAGGGGAATATTTTCAAATTGCAATTATAAGTAAAATTAATGAAACATCTAATCAAAACAAAGAGCTCTTTGATCTTTTTGTATTTAAAAATATAATATATGAAAATTTTAAAAACGCTCATGTATTTTTTGATAATAAAAATAGACTAGTAATGCTTAATTGCTTAAGCTCTATGGATCTTTTAGTTGATTATGAATATTTAAAAACTATTATGATAAATAGTTTAGACTGTGATTTAAACATTGGAATTGGATCAATAGTTTTTGGACTTCAAAATATAAGGGAATCATATATAGAAGCAGAACATGCTATAAATTATAGCAATATTTTAGATCAAAATGGGTTAGTATTTTATGAGGAATTAGGTATAATATCTGAAAAATCTACAGATAACATAAAAATTGAAGAAGAGGATTTAGCAAAATTAGAATTTTATTTAAAAGGTGGGCTTATGCAAAATGCAGAAGAATGGATAGATAATAATTTTTATTTTGAAATGGAAAATATAGACAATTTAAGAATAAAAGTAATACAAGTTTTGGTAAAGATACATTCTATAAATGCTGAACTAAGCCAAATTCTAAAAGATAAATTTGAAGATGTGTTTTATTTAAAGACTTATTTTGAAATTAAAAAATTTTTATATGATCTTATTTTAAATATAACCTCTTATTTTAATAAAATTAGAAACAATACTGCTACAAATCAAATAAAAAGCATTGAAAAATATATAGATGAAAATCTTTCAAATAAAGCTTTGTCCCTTTCAGGAACAGCTAAGCATTTTTACATAAACGCTTCTTATTTAAGCCGCATGTTTAAACAAAGACAGGGAATATCATTTAGGGATTATATTAATAAAAAAAGAATTGAAAGGGCTATAGAATATCTTGGAAATACTGAAGTAAAGGCATATGAAATTGGAGCCATGATTGGCATCGATGACCCAAATTATTTTTCAACATTATTTAAAAAGTACACTGGAATGACTATAACCAAATATAGAAAAAAATATAATTGTTAAATATTGCATAATTAATATTGGCGTGCAAATAATAAACTCAAATATTTAATGAAAATTTAAGAATTGAAAGGAGTTTATTTATGAAAAACGATGGATCAAAGCCATACCCAGATCCTGGTAAGCTTATGGAAAACAATGTGGCATCTATGACTGAATGCACTGGCCTTATTCAAAGTTTACCAAGTGATGAGGAATATGTAGAAGCTTATTCTGAAATTTATGAAATTCCTGATCAAGGAAGCATGAAACAATTACAGGAAGAATATGAAAAGGAAATAAAGAAAAAGTCGAAAGAATAGTTTTTTTATTTTAACATGAATGTGAAAAGAGTATCTAAGTGCAAATGATACTCTTTTTTGATTTTTTATAGAAGTAAAATTTGAAAAGGTTTTAGTAAAATTAATCAATGTTTATTTTAGAAATATTATTTTATTATATATACAATAAGTTATTTAAGGAGGCACGTTAATTAATGAGAAAAGTAATAAACAAAATACTATCCATATCAATGGCTGGCATTATGTCACTTGGTTTATTTGCTTGCGGAGGAGGGGGTGCTCAAACTCCTGATACAACAAAAGCTCCTGATACAACTGCAGCAGGTAGTGATACAACTCAAGCTACACAAGCTCAAACTACACAAAGCAGCACTGAGAAAAAGAAATTAACTGTATGGCATCTTTGGACTTCAGATTCTGATGCAAATGCAAAATCTTTTGCAAAGGTTTTAGAGGATTATAAAGCTCTTCATCCAGATGTTGAAATTGAAATCGATGCCACTGAAAACGAAGCTTATAAAACAAAACTTAAAACTGCCATAGCAGCAAATGAAGCTCCTGATGTATTCTTTGCTTGGGGTGGTGGATTTGCAAAACCATTTGCTGAAGCTGGTCAACTTTTACCATTAGATGATTATATAAGCGATGGAACTAAGGACAAATTAATTCCTGGAGCACTTGATAATTTTAATTATGGTGGAAAAATATATGGTCTACCATTTATTGAGTGGGTAGGAGTTATATATTGCAATAAAGAAATGTTTGATGCTAACAGTATAGCACTTCCTACTACTAATGATGATCTTCTTAAAGCAGTAGCAGCATTTAAGGAAAAAGGAATTACTCCTATTACAGTTGGTGCTAAAGATGGATGGCCTGCAATGTTCTATCAAAATGCTTATGCTGTAAGAACTGCTGGAGCAGAATTATCAAACAAAGCACTTGCAGGAGAAGCTTCATTTGATTCACCTGAATTTGTTCAAAGTGCAAAATACCTTGACGATCTTGTTAAAGCTGGAGCATTTGACCCAGGAGCATTAGCATTTACTCAAGATGATGCTAAAATGCCTTTCTTAAGTGGACAAGTTCCAATGATGTTTATTGGTAGCTGGGAAGCTGCAGAAATACAAGATGCTAGCTTATCACAAGTTAAAGATAAAGTTGTTGCTGTTAATTTCCCTTCAATTTCTGATGGAAAAGGCGATGGAAATCAAATATTAGGAGGATCTATTGACTCTCTTATGGTTTCAAATAACGCAAAAGATAAGGAACTTGCTGTAGATTTTGTTAAGTATGTTACAGAAAACATGTCAAGAGAGAGCTTTAAGCTTGGAGCAGGAATTGCAACATGGAAAATAGACATGACTGGCATTACTGTTGACCCACTTGTTCAACAAATAATAGATATAGCAAACAAATCAACTGGAGCCGTTCTTGCTTGGGATACATTCCTTGAAGGAGATGCTGCAGAAAAACATAAGAGCTTAGTTCAACAAATTTTTGCAGGACAAATAACTCCTGAAGATTTTGCTAAAGAAATGGTAAAACTTCAACAACCTTAATAGATAAGTTTAAATGGGGGCTATATATAATAGTCCCCTTAATTAAAAATAGAGAGGAGTGAAAATAATGGATAAAGTACTTAGGGACAAAAGAGCTATTTTAATTTTTGTAATGCCTGCATTTATTGTTTTTGTAGCAGTAGTTTTAATGCCCATATTATTTTCTACCTATTATTCCTTATTAAATTGGAATGGCGCATCCCCTGGAACATTTATTGGATTAAAAAATTATATAACTATGTTTGCAAATAAAGAAGAATATTTTGTAAAATCTATAATTAACTCTGGAATACTTGCTTTATTATCTGTCTTTGTTCAAATACCATTAGCACTTATACTAGCTCTTATAATCTCAAGAGGAATTAAAGGAGAGTCCATTTTTAGGAATATATATTTTATACCAGTTATAATCTCTACAACAGTAATTGGGCAACTTTGGATGAAAATATATAATCCAAACAATGGTCTTTTAAATGTGCTTTTAAATAACATTGGATTAGGTTTTTTAAAGAGAAACTGGCTTGCAGATCAACATCTTGCGCTTGGAGCTGCTTTCTTTGTTCTTATATGGCAATATATTGGTTATCATATGCTGCTTCTTTATTCTGCTATTAAAGCAATTCCTTCTACAATTTATGAAGCTGCAGAAATAGATGGAGCCTCAAAGCTTCAAGTTTCATTAAATGTAGTAATCCCTCTTATAATGCCTATGATTAAGGTTTGTGTAACATTTGCTCTTATTGGTTCATTTAAAACATTTGACCTTATATATGTTTTAACAAAAGGCGGGCCAATACATGCTACAGAGGTGCCTGCAACTTTAATGTTTAGCAATATATTCCTTCAAAATAAATATGGAATGGGCAGTGCTATGGCTATATTTATATTAATTGAATGCTTAATATTTACAGTAGTACTTCAGAGATTCTTTAAAGTTCAAGAATATGAGTATTAAGAAGGGGAAGATTGTATGAAAAAGAGAATAGGAAGTGTGGCGCTTTATGTTATATTAATAATAATTGCATTAATTCAATTGTTTCCACTATATTGGTTATTTATATTTTCTGTTAAAAATAACTTAGAAATATTTGGACCTAATCCATTAGCCTTTCCTACCGTATTTCATTTTGAAAATTATTCAAATGTTCTTTCAAAAGGAAATATAGCAAGGTATTTTTTAAACAGCGTGCTTGTAACATTTAGCACTATAATTATTTCTACAACCATATCAGCAATGGCAGCATATGCAATTGCTCGTATGAAATGGAAATTATCAAATACTGTTTTAGTTATATTTTTATCTGGTATGATGATACCTCTTCATGCAACGCTTTTGCCATTATTTGTTTTTTTAAAGAGGACAAATTTATATAACACTCCGTTTGCTTTAATACTTCCTTATGTGGCCTTTGCTATTCCAATGGCAATATATATATTTGTGGGTTTTTTTAAGACCCTTCCAAGAGAATTAGAAGAGGCTGCTTGTTTAGATGGGCTTAACATTTATGGACTTTTTTTAAAGATAATGCTACCATTAATTAGACCAGCAGTTGCAACTGTTGCAATTTTTACTTATTTAAGCTGCTGGAATGAACTTATGTTTGCAATATCATTTATAAGCAAGCAAAACTGGAAGACATTAACCGTTGGTATTATGGGAATGGTTGGCATGTACGCCACAAATTGGGGAGCTTTAGGCGCTGGCCTTGTTGTAGCCACTGTTCCTACTTTAGCAATTTATTTATTAATGAGTGGACAAATACAAAAGAGCTTTACAACAGGAGCTTTAAAAGGATAATTATATTTGGAGGTAAAAAAAATGGGTTTTAAGAAAGATTTCACATTTGGAGCTGCTACAGCAAGTTATCAAATAGAAGGTGCAGCTTATGAAGATGGAAAAGGTTTAAGCATTTGGGATACATGTTCAAAACATCAAGGTTATATAAGAGATAATCATACTGGTGATGTGGCTTGTGATCATTACCACAGGTATAAAGAAGATGTAAACCTTATGAAGGAATTAGGGCTTGATGCTTATAGGTTATCCATATCTTGGCCAAGGATTTTGCCAAACGGAAAAGGACAGATTAATGAAAAGGGTTTAGATTTTTATGATAGGCTTTTAGATGAAATTTTAGAGAAAAATATTACGCCTTATGTGACACTTTTCCATTGGGATTTGCCTTATGAGATTTATAAACAAGGTGGTTTTTTAAATAGGGATATAGCTGACATATTCGCTGATTATACAAATATAGTTGTTTCAAAATTTTCAGATAGGGTAAAACATTGGATTACATTAAATGAACCTCAATGCTTTATAGGACATGGATTGCAGCTTGGCCTTCATGCTCCATTTTTAAAGCTTACTCAAAGAGATGTTTATGCTGGAGTTCATAATGCGCTTCTTTGCCATGGAAAGAGCGTTCAAGCCATTCGTGCAGCATCTAAACAAGATGCTATAATTGGATTTTCACCAGTGGGAGCAGGTAGAAGCCCAGCTACTGATAAAATTGAGGACATTGAAGCTGCAAAGAAAGAGATGTTCCGCACAGATGTTGATACTGTATTTAATGCTGCTTGGTGGTCTGATGCTGTATTTTTTGGGAAATATCCTGAAGACGGAATGAAATACCATGAAAAATATCTTCCAGAAATAAAAAGTACAGATATGGAAATAATAAGCCAGCCTGTTGATTTTTATGGAGTAAATATATACGATTGCCCAAGGGTTTATGCAGGAGAAAATGGAGAGGCTGTTTATGCTACATTTGCAGAAGGATTCCCAAGGACAAATTTTGATTGGGCAGTTACACCTGAAGCTTTATACTGGGGACCTAAGTTTTTATATGAAAGATATAAAAAGCCTATAATTGTAACAGAAAATGGGCTTGGCTCAATGGATTGGGTATGTGAAGATGGAAAAGTTCACGATGCTATGAGAATTGATTTTATGAGCCGCTATCTAAAGGAATTAGAAAGAGCAGCAAGTGATGGAGTGGATATTGATGGATACTTCACTTGGTCACTTCTTGACAATTTTGAGTGGGCAGAAGGGTATTATAGAAGATTTGGAATTGTCCATGTTGATTACGAAACTCTAAAGAGAACTCCTAAGGATTCTTATTATTGGTATAAGGAATATATAAAAAAACATAAATAGAGATATTTTAAACCTACTAGCTTCTAATTTAAAAATAGTAGGTTTAATTATTTGGTTATAATAAATTTATATTATAATAAGGGTGATTTTAAATGGGAAATTATTATTCAGAAAACTTAAATGCAACAAAATTATTTCAAATATATGAAACTAAAATTGATAGAGTAAAGCAGTACCTTAACAAAGAAATTGAATTTGTATGTAACCAGCTTTCTTTAGATGATGTAATACTTGAAATGGGTGCAGGGTATGGGCGCATTATGAAAGAATTAGCCTTAAATGTAAAATTTATGCATGGTATTGATATTTCAGATAATTCTGTAACATTTGGACAACAATATTTAAAAGAATGTTCCAACTGCAAATTAACTGTTTTAGATGCGTATAATTTTCATAGCGATCTAGAATATGATGCTGTGCTTTGTTTACAAAACGGTCTTTCGTCTTTTAAAGGTCAGGCTACTAAACTTGTGGAAATATCAATGAAAGCACTTAAAAAAAATGGAAAGGCATATTTTAGCAGCTATAGCTCAAAGTTTTGGGAAACTAGGTTAGCATGGTTTCAAGAGCAAGCAGACAAAGGGCTAATTGGAGAAATTGATTATGAAAAAACTAAAGAGGGAAATATAGTATGTAAAGATGGTTTTACATCAACCACCTTTACAAAGAGCGATATGGAACGATTAGGTAAGGCTAGTGGTTATAGTTATGCTGTGCAAGAAGTAGATAATTCAAGCATATTTTTAATTATTCAAAAATAGCTTTATTATTGAAGTATTTGTTGAAGAAATATTATAATTGACTTATAGTTTGAGGAACAAATCTTTAAGTTCTCCTGCTGCTTTTGCAATATCTGCTTGAGCAACAATGGCTGAAATCACCGCAAGCCCATCAATGCCTATGCCATGAAAATTCGGTATGGTTTCTTTATTTATGCCACCAATAACCACTATGGGAAGTGGTACTGCTTTCCTAATGCGTTTAAGCTCATCTATAGTTGTAATGTCTGCATCGCTTTTTGTGCCGGTTGCATACATTGCACCAACACCAATATAATCAGCTCCAGCATTCACAGCTTCCAATGCTTCAACTAAATTGCTTGCTGATACTCCTATGATTTTATCGTCACCAATAATTTCACGTACTTTACTTGCTGGAAGATCATCTTGCCCTACATGAACTCCATCAGCATCAACAGCTAAAGCTATATCCACACGGTCATTTATAATAAGTGGAACGCCTAATTTTATTGTTAAATTGCGCACTCTTTTAGCAATTTCGTAAAAGTCCCTTGAGGATAAGTTTTTTTCACGAAGCTGTACTAAAGTACAGCCACCTTTTACAGCTTTTTCTATGCAATCTTCTATAGATATTGAATTCATAAGCTCACGGTCAGTGACAAGGTACAGTGAATAATCTATATTAGGCTTCATAGAGTTTAGCCCTTTCTAAAAGCGTATCCATGCTCATGCAGCTTACAGCATCATGAAGAGCTACTTTAAAGCTTCCATTGCCATTTATACCAGCTTTGTCATATGCAATTTCACCTGCAATACCCATTGTGAGAAGTGCAGCTACTGTAGCTTCAAGCAGCTTATCTGGTGCTGCGCCACAAAATGATCCTATGAGAGAAGAACACATACAACCAGTTCCAGTTAAATTTGAAAGCATAGGATGGCCGTTTTTGATATAAATAACTTTCTTACCATCTGACACCACATCTACTGCACCAGTAATTGCTACAACACAATTTAACTGTAAAGAAAGTGTCTTTGCTACAATAGCTGCATCATTGGTGTTTTGCAGGTCGCTTTCTGAAGCGTCTACGCCTTTTGTTTCAGACTGAATACCTGCAAGAAAACGCACTTCTGAGATATTGCCTCGCAATACGCTAAGCTTTACTTCATTTAGTATTCTTGCAGCACTTTTATTGCGAAATGCAGAGAATCCAGCTCCTACTGGGTCAAATACCACTGGCACACAGGATCCATTGGCGGATTTTCCTGAGGAAACCATAGATGCAATGGCACTTTCATTTAGTGTTCCCATGTTGAGAACGAGGGCTGAAGAAACGCAGGCAATATCAGCAGATTCTTCAGGCGCATCAGCCATAATAGGTGATGCACCAATAGCAAGGGTGATATTAGCGCAATCGTTCACTGTAACGTAATTTGTAATATGGTATACTAGTGGCTTTTTTTCGCACACTAGTTTTATTAAATTAGAGTATTGTTCTATCATTCAGAAGCCTCCTATAATCCATTTTTGTATAAATCGTAAAAGTGATGAGTAGGTCCATTGCCTTTACCAAATGCTAGTGCGTGGGTGATGGCTGTTGTAATATATGCTTTTGCATGTTCTACTGCTTTAGGTACAGTCATACTGAGTGCAAGGTTAGATGCAATAGCTGATGAAAAGGTACAGCCGGTTCCGTGGGTATTTTTAGTATTGATACGTGGTGCTGTGTAATAATAAAACTTATTGCCATCAAATAGGATATCAGTAGCATCGCCTTGGCTATGTCCGCCTTTAACTAGTACTGCCCTGCAACCCATTTTGTAAATATGGCTACAAGCAAGCTCCATATCTTGTTGTGTATGAATACTCATTCCTGCAATTTTTTCTGCCTCAGGTATATTTGGAGTGATAACATCAGCAAGTGGCACTATTTCAGCAATTAATGTATCAATAGAATCAGGGTCCATTAACGCACAACCATTTTTGGCGTACATAACTGGGTCCATAACAATATTAACTGGTTTCCATTCATATAGTTTTCGTGCCACAGCAAGCATTCCTTCACGACAAGACAACATGCCTATTTTCACTGCATCAGGTGGTAGATCTTCAAATACTGCATCAATTTGTTTTTCAATTATGTCAGGATGTATATCCTGATACTCTATAACTCGAAATGTATTTTCTGCCACAACAGAGGTAATCACAGTCATGCCAAAAACGCCATGAGCAGAGAATGTCTTTAGGTCTGCTTGGATGCCAGCACCGCCACTACAATCGGAACCAGCTATGCTTAATACTTTTTTCATTTAAAACCTCCTGTATATTTTTAGTGTATAATAATCAACATTTAATATTTTACTAAAATATTAAAAAGACGCCTTCTTAAGAAAGCGCCTTAATCATCTATTGGATGAGTTGCTTCCCTACGTTGGTATTAACCAACAGGTTCAAAGAGTCAGGTTTTAACCTTCTCAACGCTAATGCGTCCCCCCGCAAATATTAAGTTGATTTTAACAATAAAAATTTAAAAAGTCAATAATGGTTATTTACAATTCACGGTTGTCTACAACTAATTCATTAAAATTCAAATGGTGGATTGCCTGAAAAATCAGCAATGATTCCATGAGGGTTTTCAATGTAGAATACTTCAAAAACAGGATTATCAGCAGTATTATACTGACCCTTTACAATTGGGTTATTCATACAGCCTTCTTTTACTTCCATGTTGTTTTGAAATATAGCCTTTCCATGTAGACGAATCCATGCATATGAAGAGCTAGATACACAAATTTCAATTTCTGCATTATTTTGCATGTCTTTATAGACATCCTTCTGGTTGTTGGTACAGAACCAAAGCTTCCCATCTTTTTCAAAACAAAACATGAATGGGCGGCATTTTGCCTTTCCGTCACGTCCTACAGTTGCCAAATACTGAACTGGATTTGCAGTTAAAAATTCTATTACTCTTTGCATTTTAATTCCTCCTAAAATTTCCTAGGTATTATTTTGTTGTAACTCTGTTTATTACAACTCAATATTATCACCTTCTCGTTATAATGTCAATCATTACATCGGAAAATTTTATAAAAAAATAAGACATCTAAGCTTATATGCCCTAAATATCTTAAAACAGCTCTTTATTCATTAAGTAAATATTTTTCTGTATCCTTTTTTACATCCTCTAAAGTTATTGATGCAAGTTCTTTTTCCATTGCATTTTGTACAGATAATAGTTTTTCGTCTAATATATGGTGAATATTCCTGCCCACTGGACAATCTGTATTGGGATTTTCATGAAAATGAAAAAGTTCACCTTTATCTACACACTCAACTGCACGATATATATCTAAAAATGTTATTTCATTCAATGGTTTTGCGATAGATGAACCACCAGTACCTCTTGTCACATTAATAAGCCCTGATGCTTTTAACTGTGATAATATATTGCGAATAATAACGGCATTAACATTTGTACTTGATGCAAGAAAATCACTGGTAATTTTATATTCATTTTCAAACGTATCAATACAAGCAAAAATATGGATTGCTAAAGTAAATCTGCTGGAAATCTGCATAAATCTAACCTCACTTTTATATATTTTAATTGTATATCAACCTCATATCTAAATTTAGGGGCTTCTCAGCATAGAAAGGTGAACCGCCAACAACATAGTTACTTTCCCAAAACCGCAACCAACTTTAACTTATAATTTATCTTTATTTAAAATTAATTCTTTAATCTGTATGATTGAATATCCATCTTCTTTTAATCCTTTTATTAAAGCTATCCTGTCAATGGAATCCACTCTTTTATATCTTCTAGTCAGGTTTTCTTCTGCCTGTTCAAAGGGAAGCATACCTTCTTCGGTGTAAAATTTTAGTGTACTATATCGAGTAAATGTTAAACGGACAAGTTCTCCAATTGTCACATATTCTGATGATTCAATAGTTTCTATGCTTCGCTGCCTAGACATATTTTACCACCGCCTATACCGCACCAATAACAGCACTATAAATATACTCAAGTATTTTTTTTGTTAAAGCATATGCTTCGCTTTTTCTCACTTCTTTAATGCGTTTTTTTACAATTTCCATCTCAACTTTGCTAAAATAATTGCGGATTAATTCAGCATTATCTAATAAAGCTGCTAAACAAATTGTTTCTTCGGATATGATGCCATCTTCAAGAAATTCTGCACGAACTTTTTCTATAATTTTTGTGACATCTTCTGCTTTTGGTATATATTTTGTTTTCTCATTTAACAGTCCTTGTTTAGTCAATTCAGTTGCGCATCCTAATTTAACTAATGAAACTCCAACTGCAGAAAAAAATTCATTAAATGGCTTTTGACTAAATCCAGCTACATAGATTGTTGCAATTGCTTTTGCATCTTTTGGCTTTTTCGATGCTGCTATGGTTTCATATAGCGGTTTTAAATATGATAGATAATCATCCCATGTTTTGCCAGCGACAAGTTTGTCCTTTTCAAAACGAGTAATATATCCATGACTGAGCAACTCCATTATACCACCTGCCACTAAACAAACTGGAAACGTCACATCTAGGGCTGGTATATTCCCCTTGCTATTAACTGCACACATGAAATATTCCTGTGTATATGATAGTGTTTTCATGAAGTAACGGCTCCTTTTGTTATTACTTATTACTTACTACTTACGATATACTTATACGATAGCAAGATAAAATGAGTTTGTAAAGAAATTTTTGAAATCTTGGCAAAACAAACAAGAATTGAAGAAAATCGAAATGAATTTAATAATTGTTGGGATCTACTTCTGATACTCTCACACCTGAAGGAGTGGGGTTCTTAGATATACTGAATTGATTTTGTATAAGCGGAATTGTTTTTCATCCCACCATGGAGTGGGCTTTCAAACAACAAGTCTGTAATGGCACAAAATCTTGATTAGTATCTCTATATTACCACCATTCATTTACATATCCTGTAAAACCTGCTTCTATCATTGCATTATGCATAATATTATAATTATCTTCTTGTTCTTGTGTGCGCTCATAATTTCGATAAGATTTACTGGAAAAATCATCAAATTCAGATTGCATTTCCACCTCTGTACCTTTATACAGAAAATATTTTTGGTATAATGAACTAAATCGTGCAACGCATGTTATAGCTGCTTATAAAATGTCTGCTTTATAACAAAAGAATTATATAGCATAATTTAAATAAAACCTATTAAAATAGTTAACTCCAATTTTTAGAAATTACGCCCTATGTGTTACTACTTTTTCAGGAAATATTTTTTCTTTCCTTTTTATGTAATTTTTTATGTATTTTCTCATTTTTATGCAAGTTTTTTTGTCGTTCATATTCTATCCATATATTTTTAGGCATAGCTTCGCCAATTCGTCCACAGTTCGACATTGGTTTTTTTGCTGTCGAAGGAACGAATCCTTGTTTTCGGGCTTTATTTGGAACCTTTTATAAAACCCTTATTTAATTTCCTCATTGTCATTTTTTTATTACTTCAGTTAAAACTTTACTAAATAGCCTATCTATATTTTTCTTATCAACAAAGTTTTTCTCAAGGAAAAATTCCATATGATCTTTATCCCAATCTACCTTTAATATTTGATTTACGTTTTTT